>CANQQQ010000084.1 GCA_947626025.1 uncultured Clostridia bacterium | reverse complement strand
AGAAAACGATTTAGACATAGTACAATTAATGATAGAAAATATGCCAGAGGATAATGATACACAAAAAAGGATAAAATTTTATATGCAAGTACATAAAAGTAATTGTAACAACTTTATATACGAAAGATATAAAAAGGAGACAACTTTTTTTAATACAATTTTAAAATCTCTATTATGTGATTTAGGTGCTGAAATATTAAGAACATTACAACAATAAATATGATTTAAAAGGAGGAAATATATGAATGAATTAACATTACTAGAATGTTCCAAAAGAAGATTAGATGAGACTTACATAGTTGTTTATGCTATAAAAAATGAAATTAACATAAAAAAAGGTGATTATATAGAAAAAAGTGATATATACACATTGATAGGCATTGATAATAAAGGCTTCAGACAATTTTTAAACATATACCAGGATAGAACCAATAATAAAAGATTTTGGCTAGATTGCTTTGAGGGATTGAAAAGTAGAGGTTTGAAGCAAATATTGTTTCTATCAGTTGATGACAATAAAAATATAAAAAGGACTGCAAAAGTAGCATTTCCTGATATTATATTTGTAGATTCATTAACTAATATCATTCCAAAATTTTATAAATATACAGAAGAAAAATCAGCAAAAAAAATAGCTAGTAAAATACATAATTTATATACCCAGAAAACTCTAGCAGAGTGCAAAGAAAGTCTAAAAAATTTTAGTGAAATATATAATAATGTAATTCATCAAAAATTAATAAAAATATACTTATCAAATTTGGAAAATATGTATAAATATAGCCAAAATATAAGAACCTTACTGTTCAAACATACAGCCAATATGGAATTATATGATAAAATAAGATTATCTTTTGACAGCAACAACAATTATGTGTTAGAATTAGAAGAAATATACGAAAAACTAGGAAAAATAAAAGAACACTTTGGGTATACATCATTTAAAAAAAGAGAATGGACATACATAATAAACGATATAATACAAATATACCCTCAAATGGATTTTATTTAAGAAATGGAGAAAAAGATGACAAAGAAAACAGAAAAAGAAAAAAGTATTAATGAATTAATAATAGATGAAGCAGTAAAGCAATATAAGGAGGGAAATATAAAAAGTAGTTTAGATGTGGAAAACTTTTTAGATGGACTATTGCAACCACTAATGCAAAAGTTATTGGACACAGAATTAGAAAATCACCTAGAATATTCGAAATACGAGCATGTCAAAGAAAAGAAAGACGCAAATATGAGAAACGGATATTGTAAAGAAAAAACAGTAAAAACAAGATATGGAAACATTCAAGTAAAAACACCAAGAGACAGAAATGCTACATTTAATCCAATAATCATAGAAAAAGGTCAAACAAGATTAACAGGGTTTGAGGACAAATGTATTGCATTATATGCGAAAGGAGTAAGTGTTAGAGACATTGAAAAGATATTAAAAGAAATATATGGTGTTAACATAAATAAAGATATGATTACAAAATTAATATCTGCTGTATCAGAAGAAACAGAAAAATGGAGAAATAGACCATTAAAACCAATTTATGTATTTACATATGCAGATTGCTTATACATACCAATAAAAGGAGAGTTGACAAGTTCAAAGAAAGCGATTTATGTAATAATAGGAGTAGATGCAACAGGACATAAAGATGTACTAGGGATGTGGATAGATGAAAGTGAATCAGCTAGTTTTTGGAGTAATGTATTCGAAGATTTAAAAGCTAGAGGAGTGAAAGATATTCTATATATGTGTAGTGATGGAATAGCAGGATTTAAAGGCTCATTAGAAAGAGTATTCCCAAAAACACAAAGTCAAAGATGTGTAGTTCATTTAACAAGAAATATTTATAGTTTATGTCCAAAGAAAAAGGCAAAAGAGATAATAGGAGACTTTAAAAAGATATATACTAGTACAAGTTTAGAAAAAGCACAAATAGAACTAGAACAATTTAAAGAAAAATATGTAGATCAAAAAAATATTATAAAGAAAGTTGAAGCTTTTATGCAATATTTAGAGCCGCTATTTGAACTACCACAAGAAATACGAAAATGTATATACACATCAAATGCAGTAGAATCAGTTAATTCAGCTTTAAGAAAAGTTACGCGTGGAAAAGGGGCATTTCCAAGTGAAGAATCAGTGTACAAAATTTTGTATTTGAGAATAAAAGAATTAAGTGAAAAATGGAAAAATCCCATCCAAAATTGGAAAACAATTCAAGAACAGTTAATTGAGCTATTTGGAGAAAGATATACAAAATACTTAGAAATATAGTTATTTAGAAAGTATGTCTTAGTAGCACATTGAAAATTGAATAATGAAAAAGTATAGTACTCAATATATTAGTGTACCAAAATGCGTACTATGAAAATAAAGGTGCATAGTGTTTTTGTCGAATAAAAAGAACATTTATTTGTATCACTTTCAATAATCATATATAAAAAAATGCACAAAAGTAATACATTTCTATATCACTTTTGCACATCACAAAA
>CANQQQ010000083.1 GCA_947626025.1 uncultured Clostridia bacterium | reverse complement strand
TTTAATGTTCCTGTACAATTTCTCATTCCTGTTACAAATTCACTTGAATTTGTATTGTCTCCGTTTCCTAATTCTCCGTTTGTATTTGTTCCTACTGTATAGATTGTACCATTATCAAGTAAAATCGTTGTTGTCGTTGCTCCTGCTTTTATATATTTTACAGTTGGTACATTACTATTATCTGCAGAATTTTCAAGAGCTATTGTTGTTCCTAAAGTACTTTGATCTGTTTCTTCGGTTGGAGGATTACTAATCGCACCTATATTTATCTCTGTTATGTTTGTTATATTTCCCACCGTTTCTATTCCTAATTGTCCTAAGTCGTTTTGTCCTGCTCCATACACTTTTCCTTCTATATCTTTTAATATTGTTTGATGTCCTGATGCTGATATCTCTGTTATTTTATTTGCTATTCTTAATACTGTTGTACTATTAGTTGTATTTCCTATCCCTAATTCTCCATTTGTATTTCTTCCCCATGCGAAAGCTTTTCCACTTTGAGTTATTGCTACATTATGTCCTGCTCCTGTTGATACTGTTATTCCTGTATTTAGTACTGTTTTTACTGGGAAATTGTTTGTTGCTGTTGTTGTTCCATTTCCCATCTCTCCATTTGTTCCATTTCCCCATGCATATACCCAACCGAACTCATTTACTGCACTACTTCCTTGATTTCCTGCTGATATATCTACTATTTTAGATAATGTACCTGTTCCTCCTTCACCTGAAACCTTTATCGCATAAAGTGCATCCTGTTCTGTAGAATTTTCACTCGTATCTTCTGCCTCTAAATTCTGGTCCGCAGAATTTTCAATTGTTCGACCTAACTGTCCATATGTATTATCTCCCCATGAATATACTTCTCCATTTTTTGTTAGTGCTAATACATGTTTTGATCCTACTGCTATTTTTACTACATTTGTTAAATAATCATTTTCATTTATTTTTACCTGTTTTGCCTCTGCAGTTCCTTCTCCTACGTCAAATATATCTTCTCCTTGTTCTCCTATTCCTAATTGTCCACTTGCATTATTTCCTATTGTCCACACTGTTCCATCTGCTTTCAATATTGTTGTAAAGTTTTCTCCTGTTTCTATTTGTGGGGTGGCTACTTTTCCTTCTCCTGCTACATATACTGTACATTCTGTATATAGTTCTCTTCCTTGTGCATCATTGTATTTTCCATATATTGTTGTGTATCCTTCTCCTACTCCTGTTACTAATGCATTACTATTAACAGTTGCTACATCTTTATTTGAACTCTCCCAGTCAAAATCTGCAACTGAAATATTTTGTAGGTCTTCTATCTGGTGAACACATTTTACCCCTTCAATGCTTAATTGTAGTCCTGCGCCTTTATTTATATATGCTTGTTTTTTGTTTAATTCTACTGTTGGAGCTTCCCACCATAAGATTGGGTAACCACCATTTATGTTCCAGTCGTCATTTTCGAAAGCTGGACCTAGGGTTGAAGCGTAGGTTTTTAGTGTTTCTGCATTCGTAATCCCAGATTGACTTCCTGGTACATATCCTCTTCCATTCCAATAATACTCAACATATATAGCTGTGTTTTCTAAATAATAACAATTTGAAAGGTTTATAGTAGCAGATTCTTCATTCATTCCTTTTATCCCACCTATAGCTAAACCAGTACCATTAGAAATAATTTCTCCACTGTTATACAAATTCTTCATTATTGCTCCAGATGTTGCGTTACTTCTGCCAATAATTCCTCCTAGTACGTTTCCCATTGACGTCCCTTTTATTTCGCCAGCATTATAACAATCTTCAATGTAGCAGTTGCCCTCCACAAACCCAGCTATACCAGCTACATACAATTCATTGTTTGTTCCTCCTGATAATCCTATTCCTGAGATTTGAGCTCTATTATAACATCCCGAAATTTTACTAACAGTCGTTCCTGATATTCCTGCTACACATGTTCTCTCTCCATTAGTTCCTGTATATGTTGCATTTATAGTTCCGCTTTCTATACCACAATTCAATATTGTACCATAGCTGAATCCAACTATTCCTCCTGTACGACTAATAATTTGGCTACTATAAGTGTTTTTAATACAAATGTTACTTAAAACTAAATTTTTTACTATTGCATTTTCAGTGGTTTGAGTAAATATCCCCATACACTGATAAGAGCTTGAATTCATATATAAATTATCAATAGTATGATAATTTCCATCAAATATTCCTGAAAAATATACTGCATTTTCTGCTTCATCTACATATGTTCCTATTGGTTCAAAAGAATTTCCTGATTCTTCTGAACAAAATTCACTTAGGTCTATATCATTCATTAAGTATACTGTTTTTCCTGCATAGCTATTTCCCTCATTCACATCATCTCTAAAGCCTACAAAATCTTGGGCTGTATAAATATATGTTTCTGTATCCGTATTTTCAAGTCTTCCTGTTGTGTCATCTGAAATACTATTATCCACTAAATTTATTTGATCTCCAGAAAATACTTTAGATATATAATTCTTTATATTTGCTAATG
>CANQQQ010000082.1 GCA_947626025.1 uncultured Clostridia bacterium | reverse complement strand
TTTCCTTTTTTTATCATAATATCAACATCAGACTTTTTATCTGCTTCACCTCTTGCATATGAACCAAATATATATGCTTTTTCAATCCCATATTTTTTTAAAATATCATATATCATTTCTTTTATTTCTTCAATCGTATACACTTTTTCACTCATTTTATTAATCTCCAATTTATATAAAAATAACCCGGATACTTAAGTTACCCGAGGTACTATCAAATTCCGACTTCAGCCCCTTAGGTTTACTAAAGCACTAATCTATTACAATATAACATTTTAACCACGATTTTGTCAAGAAAAAAATATTAAATTTATTAGATTTGCATTATATTGTGTAATGTTCTTCTTTTTGCGGGTGAGCAGTGTTTTTCTTTTTTTGCGGGCGGCCAATTCCCAGTAAATTCTGCTTCGCAGAATTTTCAAGCACTGTTCGTAAAAGAATCAAAAACAAAATGTATTTTGTTTTTAATTCTTTTCCTCGCTCTGACCGCCCCTACACCGCAGAATTTCCAAGCACTGCTCGTACATTATATTTTTTTGTTCAACCATTGTGGATGGATGATGTATGACCAATGCAAAACTAATCTTGAAGTTAGTTGAAATGCTTGTTGAAGCTGAAAAGAAACAACAAGTAAAAGATACTAATGAACAGAATTCTCATAGCAGTACTATCCATTGCGTATTTTTCTTACCATTTCTTCTTTCTATTATGCCCTTTTTTTGCATTTCTGACATATATGTTTTTACTGTCCTTAGAGATTTATTAATCTGCTCTGCTATCTCATTTTGAGTTGTCATTGGGTTACTTTTTAATATATTTATAATTGCCTGCTCTTCTAAAGTGCAATTTTTGCACTTTAAATTATCATTATCTGCACTTTGAATATTATCTATATGTATATATCTATTTTTTAATTCATAGTTCGTATTGGTCAATAGATTGTAAAAGAATTTTTCTAAAAATGAAGTATCTTCAAATACATTTTTTTCAAAATTTTTATAATTAGCTCTTACTAATGCATTTCTGAAATACCACGAATTTCCAGCAAACACTTCATCATTAATATTAAATCCAAAAGTCCTTAAATATTTTATAAGAAAAACTGCAGTTGTTCTTGTGTTTCCTTCACAGAATGGATGTATTTGCCATATATCTGACGTAAATCTGCATAAATGTTTTATAGCTTCATCTAAGCTTAAACCTTTATATGAAAAATTTCTTTCTTGCTCAAAATCATATTCTATGCTCTCCTTTATAGTATCAAATGGTGCATATACCACTGTATCTCCATTTAATACCCATTCTTTTTTAGTAAAATTATAATCTCTATATACTCCTGCTTCATCAAATATATCTTTAAATAATCTCTTGTGGATATTTAATAACTCTGTCTCTGAAAAGCTAAATGCTTTTTCACTTAATATTTCTGTTATTCTTACTGCAACTTTATCTGCCTCTTCACTTTCTTCTTCAACATTTTTCCTACTGCTTTGAGTTTCGTAATATTCATCTATCCTAGTTTTTACTTCTTCAATATTTATTGTTCCTTCAATATGTTCTTTTGCAGTTTTTATTAGATATTTTGAAGGTTGCAATCCATCTACTTCTTGTAATCCCATTGCCGTTTCCCATGCTTTAGTTTTTTCAACTTGTTTAGGTTCTCCTTGTTTAATATATTCTGATAATTCTAAATTCCAACCTTTTTTCTTATCCATTGTAAATACCTCCTACATATACATTATATCAACTTTAAGGTATAATATCAATATTTAAAGTGCAAAAATTGCACTTTAAATTGAATTCATTATCGAAGGTGTAGAGATATATTATATATAGAATAAAAAAACAAATAAATTTTTTTTTTCAGCGGGCGGCCAATGTATTTCTTTTTTTGCGGGCGGCCAATTCCCAGTAAATTCTGCTTCGCAGAATTTCCAAGCATTGCTCGAATATAATTTTATTTGATTTTCAGCGGGCGGCCAATGTGTTTCTTTTTTTGCGGGCGGCCAATGGCCTGCCCCTACGACCGCCCCTACATTTTTTATTCATCCTCTTCGTTTTCTGTAGAATTTATAGCATTTGGATCTACCCATTCTTCATATTCTGCCTTTTTTCCATAATTCTTCTTTAAGATGGTTCTATCTGTCATGTCTATTGTTCCGTCTTCATTTAAGTCATACTTTCCTTTCTCCTCTTTGTTGTCTTCTGTGATTTCTATTCCTAGATTTGCATTTAGTTCTACTAAGTCTCCTATTTCGATCTCTTCATCTTCTATTTCTTCTCCTGCTATTAATTTGTGTTCTTGTATTTCTACTACTAATCCTGGTGTTATTTCTATCTTTGCTAATGTATAACTTAAATATCCTGGTTTTTCTATTACTACATCATATGTTCCTACTTCTGTTATTTCTAATACGAAGTTTCCGTCTTCTTCTGTCTCTATTTCTCTGTCTAGTACTAATTCTTCCTCTACTTCTTGTGTTTCTCCATCTTGTGGTAATTCTTCTTGTCCTACTTGTTCCTCTAG
>CANQQQ010000081.1 GCA_947626025.1 uncultured Clostridia bacterium | reverse complement strand
TGTAAATGTCAAGAAAAAATGTAGTTTTTTTTCAAAAAATTTTGTAGTTTTTTGACAAAGATATTATGAGGGAGAAAATACTCCCTTTTTATGTTATTTTTTCCTAAATTCTGCTGCCATATTATCCACAAATGCTTCTATATTTATTGTATTATCTACATATAATGTTTTCCTAAAAGCCTTATCACAACTCTTTAGTACGTCTTTAATTTCAAATCCCTTCCTTTCTAAAAGATATAATGCATCATTACATATATTATCTATATTTTTTATGTCATATTTAACATTATCCATACATGCCTCTAAACAGTCATCTAAATTAATCTCGTTTATAAATCTTCTAACTCCTTCTATAAATTCTGTTACTTCTAAACTTTCATATTCATAAATTGTTTCGCAAAAGCTACATACACTAGCTTTCATTATTTCTTTAATATACCACATTTTTATCCCTCTTTTCTATTATTTTATCTTTTATTCTATAAGAATTTCCTGTTATGTTAAAAACATATGAATGATGCAATAATCTATCTAATATTGCTGAAGCAAGCGTAGCATCTGATAATACTTCTCCCCATTTTGAAAATGGCTGGTTTGATGTTACTATTGTAGAATATTTTTCATATCTTTTTGCTAATAACTGAAACAATAAATTTGCTCCTGTTTTATCTACTGGAAGGTAACCTACTTCATCAATGATAAGCAATTTATATCGATTATATTGCTTTATCTTATCTATTAGTCTATTCTCACTATGTGCTAAGGAAAGTTGTGTTATTAAGTCATGACAAGAAATAAAGTATGTACTTACCCTATTCTTTGCAGCTTCGATTCCTATTGCTGTAGCTATGTGTGTTTTTCCGTGTTCCTGGTGAACCTATCAAAAGTATGTTCTTTTTTTCATCGATAAATCTCAATGATGCTAGCTCTCGTACTTGTTCTTCATTTATTGATGGTTGAAATGTGAAGTCAAAATCTTCAAATGTTCTATAATATGGAAAGTGTGCAATTCTTATATTAAATTGTGAAGATCTTTCAGCTTTATTTGCAATTTCCAATTTCGTTAGTTCATATAGAGCATTCAAAAATGGTATTTTTTCATTATTAACTTTGTCTACATATTCTGATAAGCACTCTGCTATTTTATCTAATTTTAATATATTCAAATTATCTTCAACGTCCTTAAATTTCATGTCTTTCCTCCATTATAATAAATTATCATATTGACTTAAATTATTTGCTATAAATGCCTCTATTTTTTCCTCTGTTGAATTTCTTAATAAATCACTAGCTAATATATCCTTAATATCTTCTTTATTATAATTCAAAGAATTTTGAGTTATTTCATGACAACGAACCAAATTTGTGTTATCATAAATATATAAGCATTTATCCTTTTCGATAATATTTAAATCGAAATTGATATATTTTACTGGTACAGAATATTTATTTCCTTTGTATGAAATCATAGAATCTTTAGATACTTTTCTAGTTTGGCGGTTAGACAAGTATGAGCTAAAAATTTTATTATTAGGCAATGGCAATAAATATTCTTTTTCATACATAAAAACGTCATTAACTATTCTGTTATGTGTCTGTGATACTTCATTATTTATTCCTTTATTAAATGTTTCTACTATTTTCTCTAAGTCCTCAACTGTCTCAAATTCATGGTTATATGCAAGTAGCCTATCACATAATTTAGCTAAAGCTTCCACACTACCTTTCGTTTGCGGCCTTCGAGGTCTGCATGGAATTGCATTAAATCCCATATCTTTAGCAAATTGTTTTATCTTTTCATTAATTCTATCGTGTTGTCCCATTTTCGATGCATCAACTATTGTTAACATATTATCAAACCATATTTCTTTTGGAATACCACCAATATCATTGAATACATAAATTAGTGAATTTATAACAGTATCTTGTTTTTTATCTAGTGATAAACTACAGTACTTACGTTCGGAAAAAGGCAACGTAAATAGAAATATATTAAATGAAACGAGCTCACCATATTTACTAATTAAAGTCATATCTTCTTTCCAGTCTACTTGTCCAATTTTTCCTGGTTCTTTTGGTACTCGAATAGTAGCTTTTTTTGGCTTATTATCTTTATGTTTTTTTACATAATTTCTAACTAATCCATATTTTCCTGAATAATCGGTAGTATCTAGTAAAAAATGATAAATAGCTGAAGCTGTAATACCAGCAATTTCTAGCTTTGCATCAATAATATCAGTATATGGGTCAAGCATTGATTTATGTTTTTTTAATGGCAATGGAGAACCATTTTCAATTTTTTGTTGTATTTCATATCTTTTCTTGGCTGTTCTCCAATCACATCCCATTTGCCTTGCAATACCGTGCAAAATTTGGTTTTATCTGCAACCTAATCACCTCCTTTAACATATTATCTAAATCTTTCCATTTCATTTGTATTATGTACCTCCTTTCTAAGTTTAACGTAATTATAACATAGATTTAGAGATACAAAAAATATGTAGGAAAAACGACATTTTTCTTTGTCATATTCCTACATATTATTATAACATTTACA
>CANQQQ010000080.1 GCA_947626025.1 uncultured Clostridia bacterium | reverse complement strand
AATGTCGCAGAAGATGGATTGGACGACTATATATCCTATCGGCTACATTCTATTTATGACTACAAGCACCAACCCAAACACGATTTATATCGGCACTACTTGGGTGAGATATGCAAAAGGCCAAGTCCTTGTAGGTGTAAATGAAGATGATTCCGATTTTACAGCGGGTAAAACAGGTGGCGAAAAGACCCATAAGCTTACCATAAACGAAATGCCTAGCCACTCTCACCCTATTGACATACACCGTTCTTCTAGTGAAGCTTCTGGGTTCGGTTTGACACAGTCAGGAAGTTTTTTGAACCGTCCTATGGTCTATAATGACCAAGCAATAACGATGAACACGCAGAATAATGGCAGTGGAAATGCCCATAACATCCTACAACCATACATCGCTGTATATGTGTGGAGAAGAACTTCTTAACTTACCCTATACCAAATATAAACGGAAACATAGGGCTGTAAGTTATTATGTGCTTGCCCACCCCCTACACTACCTGTGTCTACACCTTGTGGCAACTGTCTGGCATTGCCATCACCATTGTAATCTTTTCTACTTGACATAGAACCACCATCGGATAGGACATTTTGGCTATGAGAGTGGCTAGGCATTTCGTTTATGGTAAGCTTATTTCTGACCAATAGCGATATATCCGAATCGTAGGTCAACAGTTTGACCGAAATTGTGATGAATAACCAAAGATAATTGGTTTGCAGAGGACACCCAAGCATTTATCCAAATATCACCTATCCAAGTTTGGCAAGTTACAGCAATAATAGCACCATCGGAAGTAGAGAAAGGAACTGGCAAAGTATAGTAATACCTTTCCGGACTCCCAGATGGCACTCTTGCCGTAGCCGTTCCAAAAATAATTCGCCTATCACCAAGGTCTATAACACTAGTTCCGTTGATTGTCGTCCAATCCATCATTTACGACTATGAAAGACATAAACTTTTATGTATTCATATGTTTTTCGGCGATTTGTTATAATAGAAATTAGTTAAATTTGGAGAAAGTTGAATGGATATAACTGAACCACAACCAAGAGAACTACGAGGCTTTGACCTTGATGTAGATAAAGAACCTATCGAAGGAGTTAATGAAAATGCTTAGAGGATTAGATATTTCAAACTGGCAAGCAGTAGGGACTGGCGACCAAGCCAAAGACTTCGTGATTTGTAAAGCAACTGAGGGGACAAATTATGTTGACCAAACTTGCGATGCTCACTATCAAAGGGCAAAATCACAGGGTAAATTATTGGGTGTATATCACTTCGCTCGTCCAGACCTTAATTCCGCCGAAGCTGAGGCTGATTTCTTTGTAAATAACATCCGAGGTTATGTAGGAGAAGCCATTTTAGTATTAGATTGGGAAGTTCAACAATGGCGAACAGATTGGGCAAAGGCTTTTCTTGACAGAGTAACTAATTTAACAGGTGTGAAACCTTTAATCTATATGAGTGGTTCGCAAGTAACGGCTTACGATTGGTCGGCAGTAGTAAATGCTGATTACGGATTATGGATTGCCGGTTATCCAAACAAATATAATGTGGTAAATCCACCGGAACCTACCGAGGGTGAAATGCCTTACTCAACTGGACAATGGTCATTTTGGGCGATTTGGCAATATAGTTCATCGGCTGGAACCCTAGACCGAAATGTGGCGAATATGACACGAGAGGCTTGGTTGGCTTATGCTGGTGCGAATGGTGAAACCCCAAGTTTGCCATCAACACCTACTCCGGCTCCTACACCTGCTCCTGATTACCAAATCTATACGGTTCAATCGGGTGATACATTAAGTGGTATTGCTGCGAGATATGGAACTTCATATCAAAAGATTGCATCTGATAACGGAATCTCTAATCCGAATTTGATATTTCCAGGGACTGTCTTAAAGATTTACGGTGGTGGAAGTTCAGAGCCTACAAGTAGTGGAACGACCTACACTGTTCAGTCTGGTGATACTTTAAGTGGTATTGCGGCTCGATACGGCACAACTTACCAAAAAATTGCTGCTGATAATGGCATTGCTGACCCGAATTTGATATTCCCAGGTCAAGTATTAAAGATTAACTAAAAGAAAAGGAATAAATGTGCATAAATGTAGATGCGTAATTTGTAAATGTAGTAATTGTAACTGTGGGGGAGAGGAATAGAATATGGATATGCTAGGAATAACAGGTGTTCAAGCACTACTTCTTATTGGAGCCGTTACCGGCTTTGTAGAATTGGTTAAAAGATTATTTGAAAAGGATTGGAAAGGTGCGATTATCATCTTTGGTGCCGGACTAATCGGTGGGCTTATTTCGTTGTTTCCAGAAATGGACTTTACATTTCTAACTGGTGTAATTGGTGGTTTAACAGCATCTGGCGTAGTGTTTGTTAGCCAAAATATCGGTGGAATGATAAACCTAGGTTCTATCACGAATAATACGAATACTAATACTGTGAAGACCTCTGATAAATAAGTTATAGTTTGGTTTAATCAAATTACCCCACCAATTCGGTGGGGTTTTTGTTATCCGTAAAACGGTGATAATGTCGTAAATGATGGATTGGACGAC
>CANQQQ010000079.1 GCA_947626025.1 uncultured Clostridia bacterium | reverse complement strand
TTTTGAATTTCCAATTTTCCATAAAATAATTCACCAGTATAAGTCAAATTTCTAAAATATATTACTTTCCTATAAAGGGAAGTAGCGAAGATTGGAATGTTAATAACATATACGACTTTGCAGGTAATGTAGCTGAATGGACACAAGAACAGAATAAAAGTTTGTATCGTGTTGTCCGTGGTGGCGATTACGACGAAAATGGACGCTGTAATCCTGTTGCCCATCGCTCATGCTACAATACCACTCTTAAAATTTTCAACAATTTCTTCACTGGTTTTCGTATTGTGCTTTGCATTAAGTAGAACTGTCCACTATTATAGTATTATAATTTGTTTCTAAACTCATATTAAAGGAGAGCACTTTGAAATTTCAAAGTCTCTCTTTTTTTATTTTTGATTAGGAGCGAAATGGAATTCAAAGAAAAAATAAATAGCTTTTATCAAAAGTACAAGCTATTTATAACGATTATTTCGTTGGTTGGACTGTACCTTTTGTGGATGTACCTATTACATTTTTCTCTATGATAGGAATTGTTATACTAGCAATAAATACAAAAAAAATAGTGAGAAAAAGCAATACAAATATAAGTAATATTCCTAAAAAATCTATTGTATTAATTGCAAAAACTATTAGGATACAAAAATTTTTTTCAAATTAGTATTTATATACACCTTTTTTAATTTGCCTTTAATGTTATAGAACCTCCAACAAAATACCCAGCCTCTGTTCCTTCACTATCAATCATTACTATATCAGCATCCTTTTCAATTTCAATCGATATTTTCTCATATTGTTTAATACTATATGTCTTATTATTATACATTATTCTTAATGTTCTATTTCCCTTTTCATTTCCATCTGTATTAGCAATAATCATCGTTTTAAAATTTTTTACATATATTTGTGAATGGCTATTTGCTCCATCAGTATGTCTTCTCAATGAATATGTTAAAGTAACATCTTCTACTTCTAACTCTTCTATTCTTTTCTCTAATTCTTCTATCTTTTTAGTTCCTGTTGTTATCGTTCCTCCACTATAATAGCCTTTTTGTATGTCATATTTTTCTCCTACTTCTATTGTTTCATTTACTTCTCCATTATTTGGCATACTTCCTGTACTTTTCGTTCCTGTTTTTCCTATATATGTTCTTCCTTTTAATACATCTCCATCTTCTGCTGTCATTATATATCCTAATGTCACTACATCACTTATTGCTTCTTCATATTTTCCATTTGTATCATATACTTTTACTCTTACATAATAACTCTTTCCTATCTCTAATTTTTCAAATGTATGCGTATATTCTGTTTCTTTCTCTCCATCTATTCCTTCTTTTTCTGTTCCTTCATTTTCTTTTGCTGTCCATTCTTCTTCACTATTTATTTTATATTCTATTCCACTTGCTTCTCCTATTACTGTTACTTTCACTATTATCTTTTGTTCTGCTGTATTTCCTGTTAATTCTAAACTTTTTATACTTATTGTTGCCTTATTTTCTCCTTCATCTCCTCCCACTATTGAAAAATCACTTACATATTGTTCCAACTGTCCTAACTGGATTTGCTCTTCTTCTGCTGCATTCTTATATCTTTCTATTGCTTCTTTTGCTTTTCTTATCAATCCATTTTCTCCTGTTATTTGTGATATTGTTACTCCTACTAGTATTAATAAGATTATTATTGTCACAACAAGTGCTATTAACGTTATTCCTCTTTCTCTTAAATTTTGCTTTTTCTTTGTATTTTCTAACTGTAATTTAATCTTTTCGTGTATTTTATTATCTTTCATTTGTTTTATTTCCTCTCCTTCACATTATGTTATTTTTATTAATGTTAAAACTTAATAAAAAAGCAAAAAATCTTATAATTAGCTTCTTTTAAACTTTTTATAAGATTTTCACTTTTCATTTTTTATTAAATTATTATATACTTTTAATTTTTATTTTATTGATTTTTTCCTTACATTATGCTACATTTTTCATATATCAGTTTTTATTAAGTTTTAACATTAATAAAATTGTTCCTAATAAAACTATAAAAATAACAAAGCTAATAAATAAAAAAAAATATAAAAAACAAACACGTATAAAATAATATATGTGTTTGTTTTAATTGTAACTAATATAATCGCTGATGTGAAATCAAAAATTTCTGCAACGATTTATCTGTAGAAGGCTGATATTTTATATATACCAGTCAATTTTTATACTCCAAGTATCTTTTAAAGATTTGCAAAAATTACTTAATTCAAATTTAATTTCTTTTGAAATTTTATTTAAATCTTTTATCAATTTTTCAAAATATTTATATATTTTATTAATATCTAAATTATCAGATTTAAAATTAATTTCAAGAGTCAATGGTTCAGACGATGCTATAATTCCTTTACTCCATTTATTAGACCTACATAATTTTGGTTCTTTTAATTGCCGAACTATTTGTATTAAATACTCTTTCTCTTGTTCGTCCCAATCTTGTTCTTTTATGCTTTTCTCTAATTTTACCTCAAGTATTGGAACTTCAAGTATTGCATTATTAAGTAACTTTACGAATGACATTATTGCCTCCTTTTGCTAAAATGTTCGTTTCATTCACAAATTAGACTTTTTCAAATTTTTAGTTGCATTTGTAATTATAACATATTTTTATATTAAATTACTAGTATTTTAAAATATTTTTTTCTATAATGGTTACTAGATAATACTTTTAAATAAAAAATAACGGGCTTTCCTAGAAATAGGAAGGCTCGCTTATTTTTAAAATGC
>CANQQQ010000078.1 GCA_947626025.1 uncultured Clostridia bacterium | reverse complement strand
AAGGCATCGATTCGATTCATCTCCATTGAGATTTCTCTACAGACCGGAATATAGCCTTTAACAACCTCGTCTCGGAACTTAGCATAGTATTTAGGAATCGCTGTGTTTGATAACAATTACGGCAGCAACCTTACTGGTGTCTCATAAATCAATTCAAGACCACCAATGATTGCTATTTCATGCTGTTTAACACAGATTGGTGAATCGCGCCATCCATCTATGAAGTATGCAGCATCACACATTGACATGCGGCCATAAAGCATTCCTAAATATAATAGATCCTGATGCAGAACGCCATCTCTAAGATCTGGGTCAGCTATTACGTTATCAACTGAAAACTCTTTAACAGCCTCATAGTTGAATTGTGCAAGGTGACGTACAGCTCTTAAACGATTATTAGCAACTACATCTGGAGCTATCCCTTCGATTGGCTGAACAATTATTGCATGTTTAGAAGCCATTGGTGATTTACTCCTCCCATTTTGATTTAATCGTCGTCTCCTCCGCCAGAATTACTGTTGTTCCTCTTTTTACGCTTTTCACCGACAATAGGCAGTTTCGTTCCATCGTCACCAGAGAATGTATTGAAGATCTTGGCGAAGTCATTATAGATTCTAGTTCCAGTCTCAAGAGATCCAGCAATGTCATCTACACGCCGTTTTACTTGCATGCCCTGATCCCAACGAAGATTAGAAAGTTCACGCTCCCATTTAACCCGTTGAACCGCTTCAGCAATCTCTTCTTTAGAATACTTGTTACGGTTCTTATAAATGCTGTTGGCATCTCTCAAATCACGTTGCTTTTGCTCCTCATAAGCCTGTTTACGATACTCTTCCTCAGCTTTTGCTTTCATCTCAGCCTGAACCTTTGCTTTAACTTCGGCTTCGACTTTGGCTTTTGCTCTTGCTTCTTCTTTTGCCTGGCGTTTAGATTCCTTAGCAGCGGTTTTCTCAGCTTTACGTTGAGCCTTCTCTTCTTTACGTTGCTGTTTGATCTCTTCTTTACTATTTGAAGATCCAGAAGTCTTATTAGATCCGGAAGATTTCTTAGAATCGCCAGTTCCACTGCCACCAGCATATTGGGCTCTGGAATCTTTATCACCGAAAATATGCTGATACCACTTCATGCCTTTTCGGCCATAATGCTCAAGGAAGTTATCGCTATCGAGATCGATTTCATCCTTGAATTCCATGGCAGATGCCAGCATTTCATCAATCGTCGACATCGGTAGAGCCTCCTTCCTCAGTATTGTTTGCTGGGTCGGACTCTACATAGAGCCGCCATTCAAACTCTGTTACCTGACGTTCCATTGCCTCATGAAGAACACCAGTTGTTGGCGGATCGAACAAAAGTCGAACCTTTAAACCGATGTAAGATTTCAAAAGAGGAATCAGGTTTACATCAGGACAGATTTCGGACCATGTAACATTAGGTCCATCAATGGTGTAGTTCTTTACGAGCTGCACACCAATATTGTATGCCACAAATAACGCTGAATTAATGTGGGTAATAAGCTCTACATCAAAGGCTTCGTAGGATTCTTCGACGCCGAGCATGCTCTTAACAGTATTCAGAACACTGTCGTACATCCCTACTCATCCTCCTTCGGAGCAAACTGAATAGTTGGTTCAGTTAAAGATTCATTTGAGAATGGAAACTCAAAGGCAATCTGACTTGGCCAATAGGAAGGAATGTTGTAGATCATACAAACCCTCCTATACAGCAAATATAGCTATATAGACAGTCAGATTCGCTTTCGGAATAGCAGTAGCTGTAAAAGTTAATGATCCGTCTCCCTGATTAGTTAGAAGGATTCCAGACTTTACGTAATCTGATTGATTAGCTATTGCTGGCATTGGTATAATTACTTGAGCCAGCTCATCGGCTAATACTCCAACAACTTCTACAGTCTGAGATTTCGATGCTGAGTCCCATTTTGATTGATCAAGGACGACTGTCTGTCGTTTTGGTTTCTTCTCATCAGCATAACCTTTAAGCAAACCGATTGCAGTAGCTAAACCTTCTGGTCCGAGATACTTGTGCATAGATCAGACCCCCTTTAGTCAGGAGGGAGACCATATGTTGTTGATCTCGTCGTTCGTGATTTCCACCATGTCGGATGAAACAATCTGAACGAACACTGATCCGCTGTAACGGTAAGATACAGGCTCTGTCTCATTCGTCAGATCCACATAGATCTTACCAGATTCAGGAGTAATCTGAGATTCGTAAGCTTCATCCTCATAGAAGTTGCCATTATGGTAGTAACCTTCTATGACATCGTCCACATAGGAAGGAAGTACAGAGCTACTGATCTTTCCATCGTCTTCAGTGTGTACGTACTTAGCGGCTGGGAGACCTCCAAGGCTTAGAGCATTGTCAGCGGTATCAGAATTCTTGGCTCTGTCAATCTTTCCTTCTGGCGTAAGACCAAGACCTTCGATCTTATCGCTAAGTTCCTTAGATGAGGACTCAATCTTCTCTGTAAGAGTAGTACTTTGAGTCTCGATCTTGTCCGAAAGCATTTTGCCTTGGGCCGCTGACAATGGTTTCTGAGTCGCAAGACTGTCGAGTGCATTGACAACATCATCATAGGCTACTTTGTTTCCGAATTCGGTCTTCAGAAGCTGGATTAGATAGATCAAGGAATTCATGCTTACATACTTTTTAGCCATTAGTTACTCCCTCCCTTCCATAGGTTGAAAATATCCTCATTAGTTACCTCGTCGAAGCCGCTGATCGCCTCTATAGGATGCTGACCAGGATCGTCTCGATGACCAATGTTGTTATGGTCTTTCAAGGA
>CANQQQ010000077.1 GCA_947626025.1 uncultured Clostridia bacterium | reverse complement strand
GCCCATCTCTCAGTTTCACCGATTACACCTTTTAAGGATTCTTTCATGGCGTCAGTTTCAACTGCAAATGCAGAAGACATCTGAAGCCATCCATCAGTAAGAGCGCCAGTTAAAAGCTCGTTTCTGCTTTCAGCACCGCTTGCAAATGTATCCCAAAGAACCTCAGTTAATCCACTCCAAAGATCTACAGCTTCCTCATAGTTACCAAATATAATCTCGAATGTGCGCATCCATCCGGATGAAACTGCGTCTTTAGTAGCGTTAATAGCATCCATGAAGGTCTTAGCCTGCTGACCAGCTTTGAACGCCTGCTCTCCAAGTTCCATTCCTTCTGCACTTGTAGCTTCCATAGCTTCTGTACAAGTATCGAAGGCATCAGACACATCGTAGACTTTATTTGCGTAGTCTGAGAATTTACTTAAAGCTTTAACAAGAACTTCAGATGTAAACCAACCTTCCTGAAGCGTGCTGTTAAACGCGGCAGCAGAAACTGTAGTTCCTTTTGCAACTGTTTGGTATCCTTCAGTTGTTTTTGTAAGGGTTCCAACTTCAGCAGCCGTTTCCATGATTGTCTCTTTGAAACGAGCTGTACCCATGTTGGCCAGATCGATTGATTTCCAGTCAATTAACTGAACTTTACCTGCACCAACAGCCTGACTGAAGTTGTACATTGCTCTGGAAGCTTCGTTAGCATTTGCGCCTGCATCTGCTGCGGCCAGAGCAACACCCATAATGGCATTAATTGATTGCTCAAGTGGGATCTTGTTATTGGTGAACTTACCGATGTTGTTCACCATGTCAGAGAAGTCATAAGAAGTCTCATCAGTAAACCACTGTAACTTCTCTAAAGCCGTGTTTACTTCCTCAATTGACTTCCCGGTTGCCGACATAATAGTTGCAACGGCGGAGGTCTTCTCGGTATACTTATCAAATCCAGCACTGACCTGATCAATGCTAAGACTCTTGACCATGTTTGACCCGACATCAATAACTTTATTAGTAATTCTGTCGAGAGCAGACATAGCGACAACAGCTAAGGCATCAAACTTAAGTGATACCTTTTCGATGTTGTCAACCATTGAGGTTAGATCTACTTTGGCGGCGGCCTTTTCAATCTTCTCAAACTTCTCACCACCATCCACACCATCAAGCTTCTTCTGAAACTTATCAAGAGTATCAATGGTAGTACTAACATTCTTCTCAAACTGTCCGTTGTCGAATGAAAGTTTGACTACTCGTTCGTCAATTACTTTAGCCAAGGTGGGAAGTCACCTCCTTCCAAGCTCTGTCGGCTATCTTATCAAATATAGGCTTCAAGGCAGGGTTAATATAGTCAATACCCTGAACGTATCCGCCATTTCTTGTACCATGACCATATTGGATGAGTAATGCGATTGGTGCCCATCCCTGGCCAAGGTTTTTGTTCAACCATTCCAGTCTGATCTCGCCATTATCCTCGACTATTTGATAGTACCAGGAATCAGCAGTCTTTCCAGAACGAACTGGAGTTGCTGACCTGAGTGCATTTACGCCCTCTTCGCCGAAGCGAGCAAGATCCTCAAACTTAATCTTCTTTCCCCATTTGAGGAAGTTCATCGTATTATTAAAGCTTCCCTCATGCTCAATAGTAACGACTCTTGCCAAGGCCAGCAACCCCCTTTCTTAGACATCTTCTGCGTAATCGAGAGCGATCCAGCCGTCACGTTTAGCGGCGTAAGACTTGAGTAAACCCCAACCCTTTTTAGAACCGATCCCATTTTGAATCTCTACTATCGTAAACACTCCAGCACCAGTATACTTTCCAGTCTTCTTATAACTGGTAGATGGACCGGTGCGAATGTTAAGATCGTCGACTCTGACTCGAACCTTCTTTGGCAGCTTTTCACCAGATGTATCGATGGACTTGCCCATTGCAACACTTACATCATGCCTGAAACCATTCATGGTATAAGGCATATTAAGTTGCGTCCATAGATGTTCTGGATCTACATGACCACTGGCAAATCCCTGTTTTCCACCTTCATTGTGAGACCAGATCTGAGTAAATGGATCCAGCTTAAATTGCTGACAAAGATAGGCATATAATTCAACTGCGGAATTGTAAGTAGTGGTTGTCATCTTCTGAGCTCTCTCAAGGTTTGAACATGTGAAGGTGGCATTCTTGATGTAGGTAATGCAATCAGGTTCGCACATTTCGCAACCAATGAGGTAGTTATTGCCAGAACCACCAGCATGCCATCCACGATAGTTCCATGGAAGCGTGTGGTATACAGTTCCGTCATTAGCATCGATGAAAGCATGAACACACTTAGATACAGAGTTATTGTTCCAGTTCTTGATGAAGGACATAGCGTCTGGTCTGGAGCATCCAACACTGTGAAGCATCAGACCTTTAATAACCATAACCTTCTTACTTGTTGTCATACATCTGTTCTTTGTAAGCAGAGATTCTACCATCTTCATATGTTATCACCCCTTAAGATCACCAGGTTCTATCGTTTCTATATCCGTATCTTTTACCATCCGAATAAGTAACAACAATATAATCTGGATAGAATATATATTTATTATCAACATATTCTGTGATGCCGCCAAGCGCATACTGATACTCAACGTTCACAACTTCTGGATGACATCTTTCACAATTGATAGCATCCTGTTCATTATCGAATTTCTTCCCACACTTTTCGCAAATGTAGGTACTGACTTTTCTCATCACATTTACCCTCTTGAATGCATCCGGGCACGTCTTGCAGCATTCAGAGAGTGATTCTGATGCGCAATAGCACCCTTAGACATTTTCTTCGGATCTTGAG
>CANQQQ010000076.1 GCA_947626025.1 uncultured Clostridia bacterium | reverse complement strand
AGTAAAATTTGCTTCGCAAATTTTTCACGCAGTGCCTTTCTAATATTCGTGGTCATAACGTCGACTTCCAGTCGACTTGCACTTCGAGTAAAATTTGCTTCGCAAATTTTTCACGCAGTGCCTTTCTAATATTCGTGGTCATAACGTCGACTTTCAGTCGACTTGCACTTCGAGTAAAATTTGCTCCGCAAATTTTTCACGCAGTGCCTTTATAATACTCGTGGTCATAACGTCGACTTCCAGTCGACTCGCACTTCGAGTAAAATTTGCTTCGCAAATTTTTCACGCAGTGCCTTTCTAATATTCGTGGTCATAACGTCGACTTTCAGTCGACTTGCACTTCGAGTAAAATTTGCTCCGCAAATTTTTCACGCAGTGCCTTTATAATACTCGTGGTCATAACGTCGACTTCCAGTCGACTCGCACTTCGAGTAAAATTTGCTCCGCAAATTTTTCACGCAGTGCCATACCAATAAAGAAATAGTAGAAGAGAAAATAAATTTTCTCTTCTACTATTTCTTTATTGGTATTCTTATGACCACTTCCGTCCCCTTGTCTTTTTCGCTTTTGATGTCAATGCTTCCACCGTTTTTGTCTAGTATTTCTTTGGCAATTGATAACCCTAATCCGGTTCCTCCCATTTCTCTCGTTCTTGATTTGTCTACTCTGTAAAATCTTTCAAATATTCTGTTTAAGTCTTCTTCTGGTATTCCTAGTCCGTTGTCTATGATTTTTATGTATGCATCATTGTATACATACCCTACATACATTTTTATTGTTCCGTTTTCTGGCGTGTATTTTATACTGTTTGTTATTATGTTTAATACTACTCTTTCTATTCCATCTTTGTCAGCATATACTTTTGGAACATTTGCAGTTACAAAACATTCAGCATTATGATGCTTTTTGTCTATTTCTATTTGCAGCTTTTCTTGACATTTTTTTACTAGATCTCCTAAGTCGAATTCAACTTTTCTCGTTCTTTCTTCATCATTGTCATATTTTGATAATGTTAATAGGTCAGTTACAAGTTTTGCCATTCTCCTTGCCTCTGTTGCTATTACATTTAAAAATTTTTCTTGGGTTTCTTTGTCATATTCTCCTTCTAATAATGTGTCTGCATATCCCATTATTGATGTTATAGGAGTTTTTAGTTCATGTGATACATCTGCTACGAATTCTTTTCTCATGTTGTCTAATTTTACGTGTTCTGTAATATCTTGTATAACTACTATTACTCCACTTGGAGTCTCGTCTTCATTTCTTAATGGTGCAAAAAACATATATATATAATTATCTCCTATAGTTGCTTTCTGCGCTGTTGATGTCCAATTTTCTAGATATATTACTTTTTCTAGGTTTACATCTATATTGTATTTTCCAAATATTTTGTCAAAAGTATCGTCCTCAGGCATTATTCTTAAGAGTCTTGTAGCCGCTGGATTTGTTAATGATATTCTCCCATCCATGTTAAATGCTAAAATTCCATCTGTCATATGTAATAGCATTGTTTCCATTTGTTTCTTTTGAGTAGATACTTCTTCTGCCATATCCATTAATTTTTCTGCTGGTTTTATAATTCTTTTTGTTGCCAATATACCTGCACATATTGATAACAATATATATACTAGTGAAATAATTCCTAATATTATCTCCATTTCTGTGATGTTAAGTCTAATTGTCTCTGTTTCGCCTTCTACTACTAGTGCCATATTTTCCAACATTATTATTGTGGTTATTCCTATTGATAATATACCTATAAGTCCAATTATTATAAACATTAATGATAGTTTCGTTTTTGCGTTTTTTAACACCTGTTTTTCCCCCTATACAATATTATTAAGAACACAAATTGACCTTTTTATTCTCCTTTGTTCTTTCTAATTTCAAGTGTAATAGCGATTGTATCTATTATTATCTAAAACGAATTTCATAAAAAATTTCTGTTAGATAATAATAGAACGACCGAGTATCGGTCGTCATCTCTATTATTCCGGTTTTGCAATATAATATCCAATACCTCTTTTTGTAACTAATATTTTTGGATCTGTCGTGTCATTTTCTATCTTTTCTCTTATTCTTCTTACAGTAACATCTACTGTTCTTATATCTCCAAAATACTCATATCCCCATACTTTTTCAAGTAATAATTCTCTCGAAACAACTTGCCCTGGTTGATTTGCTAGATATCTTAATACTTCAAATTCTCTTACAGTTAAATCTACTTTCTTTCCTCTAACTTTTACTTCAAATTTGTCTAAATCTAATTGCAAATCTCCTATTATTATCTTTCTCTCATTATTCTTTGCATCATTTTCATTGCTTATCATTTCTTGAGATGATAATTCATATTTTCTAAGATTTGCTTTTATCCTTGCCATTAGTTCCCTTACGCTGAAAGGCTTTGTTACGTAGTCATCTGCTCCAAGTTCAAGTCCTAATATTTTATCTATTTCTTCCTCTTTAGCAGTTAGCATAATTATTGGAATGTTTAATGCTGTTCTTACTTTTTTACAAACAGTAAGTCCATCCATTTTTGGTAACATTATATCTAATAATATTATATTAGGTCTTTTCTCCAATGCAATGTTTACAGCTTCAACTCCATCATTTGCTATTAACGTATTATACCCTTCTTTTTTTAAGTTATATTCTAATATATCTACAATTGGTTTTTCGTCATCAACTATTAGTACTGTTCTTCTATTTTCATTTACAATATCTAATTCCATAATAACTTTTTTCCTTTCTGGTACTATCATAATGGCGAAACATGAACAATGCGTAGTTATTTTCGCACTAGTTAACCTTTTGTCATAATATATTCTACCATTATTATATATATATTATAATAATATTTTTTTTTTTACAAGAGTTTTACAAAAATATTTTATACATTCTTGTAGGTTTGTCAAACATATGTCACACTTTATTGATAAATATAGTGTTTGAAATACCTGATATAACTTATAAGCTC
>CANQQQ010000075.1 GCA_947626025.1 uncultured Clostridia bacterium | reverse complement strand
CATTTTAAATTTAGCGAGCCTTCCTGTTTCAAGGAAAGCCCGTTATTTTTTATCTAAAAGTATTATCAAGTAACATTAATTTTGAATATTTATGTAAAGTAAAGGAATAAAGAAAAAACTGAGCAAATTGAACTGAACCCACAAAGTTAAACACTTTTTGGGTTCAGTTCAATTTTTTTGCTCAATTTTACTTGAGAACTTTTGCACAGTTTTTTAGTTTTAATTAGAAATGTTCCAAATTGCTGGACGGAAAGTTGTATCATCTCGTGACCCGTCCGGTAAACCTGTCTGGGTCTCTATTCGGCCTGTCGCCGCGGAACCCTAGGACGCATATTCGGGCTATTATTGGATAACTTCCATCAGGATCATAAGCTGCCCTTGACGAAAACCATCCACTAGTCTCCACTAATGCCATTCCTCTTGTATTATCCACATTAGGACTACCTGGTAGTGTTTCTACATATCTACTATTTTTATTATTTATTAAACTTTGTCTTATATTAACAGTTCCTTCTAGCCCTGCCGCTATACTACTTGCCGTGAAACTATATGCTGTCTTTCCAAAATCCATTACCCCTGTTTCATTTCCAGTTGTTGTTGTATATTCTGTACCATCTACTATTACTTTTGGTCCTGTTGCATCTTTTACCTTTCCATATGCACTTACTGCTAAATATGCTACTGCTCCCCAATCTTTATTTAATACTAAATGTGGGTCTAATTTGTTATCTCCCAATGAACTATACGATTTTCTTAAATTATAGCATTCGTCATATGCATCCGATACTGATATGTTTGTATATGAGGTTGACTTCGGTTTTACTTCTATATTTGCTTTTGTTATTGTTGGTATTAACAATATTAATAATATTATTATTGTTACCATTATTTGTTTTTTTACTTTCATATTTTTCTTCTTCGTATATTCTTTATACGAATCTCCTTCTTTTTATATATTTTAAGTTTTTTATTTTAGGTTATACTTATAAACCTTTTGCTTTTAATTTATTTTAATATCTTTTTAATTTTACATTTGCTATATAAATGAAATTTTTAAAGTATATTATTCTGTTTTTACTTCACTTGCTTCGTATTTACTCATCCATATTCCTTTTAATTCTTTTACTACTTCTTCAGCTCCGTCTTCCTGTTTTTCTTTTATTGTAAATGCTGGGTGTAGTTCAAATCCATTTGGTAATTCTTCTCCATATTTTTCTTTGTCTAATGGTTTATTATCTATACCTACATATATCACGCGTATTACATTTCCTACTGGTGTATTTAATATTCTATATGCATATCTTGGTACCCATACCCACCATGTTTCTTTTCCATTTGCATTACATTTTATATTTGCCCATATTTGGTTTTCATAATCGTACCATTTATTGTCTTTATTTATGTCTGCTACTTCTTGTTCTGTTAAGTCTTCTCCTTTCATTACTTCTGATAATAGCAAGCCTTCTTCTTCAAAGCCTGTTTCTGAATTACTATCATATAACATTATTCTTGTATTTTCTTTATCAAATCCACTCATATCTGGTGCTAGTACTTTACTACTTGTTACATAACCTGCATAACTTGCTTCGTATTTGCTCATCCATATTCCTTTTAATTTATTACTTTCTACATTAAATGCAGGATGTAATTCAAATCCATCTGGTAATTCTTCTCCATATTTTTTATCTAATGGTTTATTATTTGTATCTACATATATTACGTCTATTACATTTCCTACTGGTGTACTTGATATTCTATATGCATATCTTGGTACCCATACCCACCATGTTTCTTGTCCATTTGCTGTACATTTTATATTTGCCCATACTTGGTTTTCATAGTTGTACCATTTATTGTCTTTATTTATGTTTGCTACTTCTTGTTCTGTTAAAGTATTTCCAGACATTACTTCTGATAACAATAATCCTTCTCCTTCAAAGCCTGTTTCTGAATTACTATCATACAGCATTATTCTTGTATTTTCTTTATCAAATCCACTCATATCTGGTGCTAGTACTTTACTACTTGTTGGATAATCTGCATAACTTGCTTCGTATTTACTTATCCATATTCCTTTTAGCTCTTTTCCATCTACTGTAAATGCTGGGTGTACTGTATATTCATTTTCATTCTCAATTGCTGATAATTCTGTGTGATTTTGGTCTAACATTTTTCCATCTGTTCCTACATATTTTATGTCTATTGTTTTTCCTGTACTGTCTATTTTATATGCATATCTTGGTATCCATACCCACCATGTTTCGTTTCCATTTGCTGTACATTTTACATTTGCCCATATACTGCTTTTTCCATAATTATGAAATGTATATGTTTCTCCTCCATCTGTTATCTGTCTTTGTTGTCCATTTGCTATATAGCTTGCTGCTGATATTTCTTTTTTCTTAATTGTTTCTGCTTCTGAATTTAAGTCTGTTTCTGAATAATATACTACAGATGTTTCTTTTCCATTAAATCCTTTTAAATCTGGTGCATAATAGTATATTCCATCTACATTTGCTATTATTGTTTCTTCTTCTATTGGACTATTTGAACCTCCTGCTAAATTTCCTCCTGTTCCTCCTTTTTCGTGTATTGCACATTCGTAACTATGATATACTTTTCCTCCTATTTTTGTTTGTGGTATTTTAAATACGGTATCTGTTTCTTCATCATATATATATGTGTTTTCTTTGCCATTGCCGTGTTTCTTTATCTAATACATATATTCCGTCTACATTTCCTTCTTCATCTAATAAGCTATCAAATTCTTCTACATCATAGTCATTTGGGCTTTTGTCTTCTGGCATTCCATTTCTTACATATAGTATTTCTTTCTTTAATGTATCTTTTACTTCATACTCTTCTTGGCTTACATTAAATTCAGTACTAAATAGTTCTGTACTTACCCCATCTACTAATACTGATGTTAAGTCTTGCACTTTTTTCATATCTACATTTTGCTTTATTTCTTGCATCTCTGTTGCAAATGCTGCTAATTGTGCTTTTGCTATTATTCCATCTTCTCCTAATACTGTTGTTATTGTTATTCCTGC
>CANQQQ010000074.1 GCA_947626025.1 uncultured Clostridia bacterium | reverse complement strand
AATATATCATAATAATTTTCCATATCAATAACCTCTCGAATTCTTTCTATTATATATTACCACATTCGTTATCATTTGAAAAGGGTTAATTTAATAACGTACTGACAAATTTGCCTTTATAATATTAACCTTTTTTATAGTTCTTGTTTAGTAAATAAAGGAACGACCATTTGAAGTTTATCTCCAAATGGTCGTATTATTATTTATTTAAGAATCTTATATTCTCGAACTTTGGTCCTTTTCCAAATCTACGTAATATTACTACTATTAAATATCCTGTTATTGCCATTGATGTTATTATTGTTACTATTATTGTTGCACTTACTTTCCAGCCTGTCTTGATACTTACTACTATTGTTGCTTCTGATACATCATCTTTTGAATTTATATCCTCAAAATTTGCAATGTTGTTTCCTCCTATTAATTCTGCTTTATTCGTTAGTGCTCCTAAGTTTCCTTCATTGCTTATCCATCTTAAGGTTACAATTAAGTCTTTACTTTCTCCTACTCCTAATTCTACATCTGTTTGTAATGTTCCATCTATGTTTTCTTTCCAGTACTCTGGTACTTCTATCATTTCAAATCCTTTTGGTACTCTCTCTACTACTCTTGCTGTTCCTTCTAGTTCTCCTTCATTTGATACTTTTATATTGTATCTTGCTATTAGCTCTGTTTTTCCTATTTCTCCTTGTTTTACTTCTACTTTTATTAATTGATTGTTTGTTATTCCTATATTTTGTCCATTTAATGTTACTCCTATTAATGTCTTATCCATTGAGAAATTATATATCATTTTTCTATAATAGTAGATTACTTCTCCTTCTTCTCTTGTTAGTGTTCCTTTTGTATTTTCTGTACTCTTTACAAATACATAGTATGGTATTTCTTTTTGTTCTGTTTCGTATTCTTCTCCTACTTTTCCTTTGATTTCATATCCATATACTCTCTTTTCTATTGTTCCTTCTTCGTTTTTCTCTGTATATGTTATATCTTCTCCGGTTTCTATGTCTACATATTTTACTTCTACTTTTCCTGCTGGTAGTTCTTTATAATAGTATATTACTTCTTGGTCTCCTTCTTTTATTGTTCCTGTTTCATCTCCTATTGTTTTTACATATTCATATCCGTCTATTTCTTTTTTATTTGAATTATATGTTGTTCCTATTTTTCCTGTGATTTCTTCTCTATATGTCTTATTTGTATTTTTATTTATTATTTCTTCATTTGTATCATAGTCTACATATTTGACTATTACTTTTCCTTTTACATTTATGCTTGTATCAAATGTTACTGTCTTCTCATCTTTTTGTTCTGTTTCACTTAACTCTACTGTTCCTTTTACTTTGTTTGTTATCTTCTCTCCTTCTAAGTCTATATCTATATAGGCTAATGTTATTTGTTTTGTTATATCTATACTATGGCTTTTTTCTGTTTTTATTGTGTCTATATCTTTTAACTCTTCTTCCCATGTTATTGTCTTGTTTTCATTATCATATACCCCTCCATTTAAGTCTGAATTTTCTTCATCTATTGCATATGGTAATGTGTCTACTATTTTTACTTTTCCATCTCCTACATAGTCTTCTATTTCTGCCTTGAAGTTGATTGTATAACTTACTTTTTGATCTTTTACTGTTATTTCACTTGTTCCTGTCTTTGTTATTACTGTATTTAAGTTTGCCTTTGATAGTTTATATGAGTTTGTTATTGTGTATGTATATTGTGTTCCTTCTTCTATTTCTGTTTCTGCTTTTTCTATCTCCTCTGTATTGTAATAAGTTAAGTCTCCCTCTTCTGTTTCTTCCTCTTCTATTATGTATTCTATTTTTTCTCCTGTTTCAGCATTGTATTTTGGAAGATTATTTTCTTCATATGTCCAACTGTTTTCTTCATTTAATACTTCTGTCTTTGTTTCTGTATCTTTGATTTTTATTGTTATACTTTCTGGTCTACTTCCTTTTGCATCATTATTATCGTTCCATACTTTTACTACTTTTAGGTTTACTTTATACTCTTGTTTTACTGTATCACTTGCCTCTGCACTTATTTTGCCTAGTTCGTCTCCACCTTTTGTTAAGTAGTTCTCTGGATAGAATACTGTTGTTGTTCCTTTTACTTTATTTACTAAGTCTTCTATTACATCTTGATCTTTATATACTACTGTTATCTGTTTCGTTATTTCTTTTGTATATGCTTCTCCTGATTTAAATGTATCTATGTCATCTATTACTTCTACCCATGTTATTGTGTTCTGTGCTTCACTGTATGTTCCTTTTGATATATTTGATTTGCTTAGGTCTATTCCTGCTGGTAATGTATCTACTATCTCTATTCTTGCTTTTCCTATATAGTCTTCTATTTTTACTGTGTATTTTATGTTATATGTTACTACTCCTCTTTCTTTTGTTAATACTTGTATTCCTTCTTCATCTTCTTTGCTTGCTACTGCTGTCTTTTCTATCTTGTTGTCTTTACTACTTTCTCCGCCTTTTCCTATGTTTGGTAGTATTAATTCATAATAGTAGATTACTTCTTTTTGCTCTTCTGTCATTTCTCCTGTATATCCATCTGGTTCATCATCCATACATCTATAGTTTGCTGGTATACCTTCTGCTACTGTTGTTGTATAACTTTGTCCTATCTTTCCTGGTATCTCTACGTCTGGTACTAGACTTATTTCGTCTTCTCCTTCTTCTTTATCTGGATTATAAATATAGTGGTGTACTATTACACTTGTTTCTTTTTTAGTGTAATATACTATTATTACATTTTCGCTTTCTGTTGCTGATATTACTAATTTATCTGCTGGTTCTACTTTTTTGTAATCATATCCTGGTATTGTTTTTACTTGTGTGCTTGTTGTGATTTCACTTTCAAAAGTTTGATTTATTACTGTTTTTGGTCTGTCTATTTCTTTCTTATCTTCTTGTGTTTCTTCCATGTCTATGTATTTTACTGTATAACTTAAGTCTGTTCTTCTCTTGTAATAATAGTTTACTTCTGATAATCCATCTTCTGTGATTTCTATTTCTTCTTCTGCTGGTGATACAAATCCTGGGTACTCGTTTACTTTTGGCGTTACACTTTCTCCTATTTTTCCTGTTAAGACTTGTGGCTCTTCTACTAATTCGTAGTTTTCTTCATTCTCTGGCTCTGCTTCTTTACCTAATTTTTGTTTCCAATGTTTTACTTTGTATTCTACGTTCCATACATCTGGTTTTCCATCTCCATTTTTATCCCATGTGTCTGCTTCTCC
>CANQQQ010000073.1 GCA_947626025.1 uncultured Clostridia bacterium | reverse complement strand
AAATGATAACGAATGTGGTAATATATAATAGAAAGAATTCGAGAGGTTATTGATATGGAAAATTATTATGATATATTAGAAGTAAGTACAAAGGTTTCAAAAATATTATCCAGACGTTAACTCAAATAGTAATAAACCAATATTATAATATTTCATAATAAATATAGTAATTACAAGACGTTTATGGTATACTAATTATGAATAAATAGATAGGGAGACAATATATATGAAAAAAGAAATACCAAATAGAATTAATAATATCATAATTGAATTTATCAAGGGAGTGAACGAAATACTAGGAAATAGAGTAATAAAAATAATATTATATGGTTCATATGCAAGAGGAGATTTTGATGAAAATTCTGATATTGATATAATGATATTAACAGACATTACAGATGAAGAAATAAATGAATATAGAGATAAAATATGGAATTATGCTTATGATATGGAATACAATAACAACTTTGAGGTTACACTATCCCCACTAGTTAAAAATATAGATAAGTTCAATTATTGGTTAGAAGCATTACCTTTTTATATGAATGTACAAAAAGAAGGAGTTGTTTTAAATGAATACAAAAATATCTAAAGAGTTAGGAAGTCATAGATTAGAACAAGCAAGAGAGGAATTAAATGATGCAAAAATACTTTTTAAAGTAAAAAGTTATAAATCAGCTAATAATAGAGCTTATTATTCAATATTTCATGCAATAAAGGCAGTATTGGCATTAGAGCCAATAGATTTTAAAAGACATAAGGATATAATAGCATATTTTAATAAAAACTATATACATAGTGAGATATTTCCTAAAAGTATAGGAAGAAAGATATCAGAAGCAAGTAGAATTAGAGAAGATAGTGATTATGATGATGAATTTGTAGTAAGAGAAGAAGATACATTATCACAAATAAAAACGGCAGAAGAACTCATTGAATTAGTAGAAGAATATATGAAAAGAAAAATTTAAAGTATTTATTTAATGGAAAAAGCTTTAAGAAAAATCCTCAGTTCCGCAAGGAAACTGGGGATTTTTAATATATATGTAACAAAAACGAAAAGAAAATTTAAAACAAAATGGTAAATCAAGCTTCCGCAAGCATGTTGAATATTATAAAATTTTGTCGAATTATGAACTATTGAAATTGTAAAAGAAATATTTTAAGATAAATTTGTAAGAGTGATTAATTATAATCTAGGGAGGAAGAACATGAAAAACACAAATGAGAAAATACGAAACGCTAAAACCGTTGATACTGTAACACACACACACACACACACACACACACACACACAAGTATTCTTTAATAGATAAAGAAAATGATGAAAAAATAATAAATTATTAAGGACACAATTTATTGTGCCCTTATTTTGCATACAAAAATAAAAATACCAAAAGGAGATGTTTTATTATGAAACACAGTAGAAGATGGAAAATGGAGCTAAAGAAAAGAATAACAGGAGGGATAATTGCTATCTTAGCATGTATGATAGTGCTAATTTTATGTAGTAATCTAGTAGGATTTTCTACACCTGTAGATACAATAGGAAGCATAAAAAATCATATTTTAGCAACATTTACTGATGAAGAGAATATAGGATCAGATGAAGATGAGATAGATAGTGATGGAATAGAACCATTATCTGAGTCAAGCGTAACTGTAACTGAAGAAAAAGATGAACAAGGACATACAATAGTAGTCTGTGAAAGTCTTGTGCAAGGAGTAAGAGAATGTGAATTACCAAACGGGGACTATATATTTAGAGTCACAGGAAAAACTAGTGATGAAGGCGCAGAAGAAGAACAAAAAGATTATCTAGTAGAACTTAAAAATGAGCCTAATGATGTAACGTATTCATTAGATGGAGAGGAAACAAGGACAGTAAGCTTAGGAGATAATTCTACTGATAAAAAAATGTTAATAGTAAAATATCATCAAAATTTAACAATAGATACAGGAGTTACAGTAACAGCAACTACTGTAGGTGATTTAACATACAAAAAAGGTATGTTTTTATGTGTAATGGGAGAACTTGTAAATAATGGAACAATTTCTATGACAGCAAGAGGAACAAATAATGAAGTAGGAGAAAATGTATATCTTTGGAAAAACACTGATGAAAGTTTTGAATATATACCAGCAGAAGGAGGAGCCGGAGGAACCGGAGTAAAAAAAGCACATGGCAATCTAGGGACATCAGGAAGGGATAGACAAACAGGAGGAGGAGGTTCTGGTGAATCAGGTACTACATTGTATTCTTCAGGAGCTGGAGGAACAGGAACTTCATATTCAGGAGGAGCCGGAGGAGGTGGAACTTATGACTCTAGTGGGGCAACAGCAGGTTCGTCAATAGGAGGGACCGGAGGAAATGCAGCTGGAAGTTCTTCTGCTGGAGGCGGAGCAGGAAACCCAGGAGGTGCAGGAGCAAAAAATGGTCCTAGTGGCTCAAATGGAACAGGAGGACTATTAGTAATATATGCAGAAAATTATATAAATGAAGGAAGTATAACCTCAAATGGATCAAATGGTGGAAATGCTGGTTTTGCAGGAGGATCATCAGGAGGAGGATCAATAAATTTATTTATCAATAATAATACAGGTATTAATCAATTAGGAATAGTAATAGATACAAGATATAATGAAATATTAAGAACTGTTACAGCAACTGGTGGCATATCAGTAAACGGTAAAGGAGGAGCTGGAGGAGCAGGTTCAGTAAGTATAGGAGAGATAAGAAAAGGTCAATATTATGACTTAAAAGAGATAATTAATCAAGATATAGAAGAATTTAAAAAAGAATCACAAAAAGAAGGAGAAAGTATTCTAAAAATATTAGAAGACAATGAATTTAAAAATGGAGATGGATATTATACATTTGTAGTAAATGGAGAAAGTTATCCAGTACATTTAATTAACTATGATAGTGACCAAGATTGGAGTACAAGTCAGACATTTGGAAATGAGGCGGATGTAGCAACAGAAACAACAGACTCTAAAAACATGGTAATAGTAAAAGTAAAAGGAAATGTAACAATAGGAGAAGAAGCAACAGTAACAGCATATAGTAATGAATATGGTGGACCAAAAGGATTTTTATTATATGTAACGGAAACATTAACAAATAAAGGAACAATAACAATGACAGCAAAAGGAGCAAAAGCTCCAGGACAAGACGTATACTTATGGAAAAATGCTAATAGTACATATGAATATATACCAGCAGAAGGAGGAGCCGGAGGAACCGGAGTAAAAAAAGCACATGGCAATCTAGGGACATCAGGAA
>CANQQQ010000072.1 GCA_947626025.1 uncultured Clostridia bacterium | reverse complement strand
GGAGGAACAGGAACTTCATATTCAGGAGGAGCCGGAGGAGGTGGAACTTATGACTCTAGTGGGGCAACAGCAGGTTCATCAAAAGGTGGAGCAGGAGGAAACGGGGCATCTGGTAAGAATACTGGTGGCGGAGCCGGAAATCCAGGCGGAGCTGGTGGCAAAGGTGCAAATGGAGCAAATGGAACAGGAGGACTATTAGTAATATATGCAGAAAATTATATAAATAATGGAAATATAACTTCAAATGGATCAAACGGAGGAGATACTGCTTATCCAGGCGGATCATCAGGAGGAGGATCAATAAATATATTTGCAAAAACTGTTTCAAAGTCCACTGAAGGAACAGCAACAGCGAATGGCGGAACAGCAGTAGGAAGTACTTATAAAGGAGGAGCTGGGGGCAAAGGTACAGTTACAATAACTGAGCTATATAATGAATATCAACAAATAGTAAAGGTAAGATATGAAAAAGCAGATGGAAGTTTTACAGATTATACAGAAGTAATAAATGACTATTACAGAGAAGGAGAAGAAATAAGTTGGACAAGTGAAGAAGAGGAAAAATATGAGAAAGAAAGCGTGGAATATACTGTAACAGAAGAAAAAACAACAGAAGTAACAGTATATAGAAAGAAACATGAAGTAACTTTAACACCAGGAAGAGGAATAAAATCAGTAAATGGAGAAGATACATATAGGGTAGAACAAGAAGTAACAGTATCAGCAGAAGTACTAGATGGATATGAATGGAGCAAATGGACAGGTGATTCAATAGAAGGAGGAGAAACAGATAGTCAGTCATATACATTTAACATGCCAACACAAGACGTAAACTTAACAGCAAATGCAACACCAAAAGAATATACAATTACATACGAATTAGAAGAAGGAACATTAGATGGATATGAAACAAATTCAACAAAATATAATATAGAAACACCAGACTTTGAATTACCAACACCAACGAGAGAAGGATATACATTTACAGGATGGACAGGAGAAGGAATAGTTACACCACAATTAAAAGTAACAATAACACAAGGAACAATGGGAGATAAAGAATACACAGCAAATTGGACAAGAACGAAATATAATGTAACATTTAAAGATGGAGATAGCAAAACAGAAACTAAGGAAGTAGAGCATGGACAAAGTGTAACACTACCTGATTGGACAAAACCAGGATATCAAGCAACATGGAGTGAAAATAGTGAAGACTTAAATAATGTAACAAGAAATATGGAAGTAAATGTAAAATGGATTCCAGTAGGAGAAGGAAGAGATACAAATGACGATGGAAAACTAGATGCGTGGGATACAGATGGAGATGGAGAACCAGATACATGGGATACAGACGGAGATGGACTATTAGATGCTTGGGACACAAACAAAGATGGAAATGCAGATTCATGGGATCAAAATGGAAATGGAGAATTAGACGATAATGAAAACAACAGTATAAATGGAGGAACAGGCAGAGATAAAAATGGCGGAAGAGATACAGACAGAAATGGTAAAGTTGACGCATGGGACACAAATGGAGACGGAATTGATGATGCCTGGGACACAGACGGAGATGGAAAAGCAGATGCATGGGACGAAAACGGAGATGGTATATTAAGTGAAGACGAAAAACATAAGGACGGAAGAGACAAAAATGGAGGAAAAGACACAGACGGAGACGGAAAAGCAGATGCTTGGGACATAGATGGAGATAATAAAGATGACTCATGGGATAAAGACGGAGATGGAAATGCAGACTCATGGGATGAAAACAAAGATGGAATACTAAGTCCAGAAGAAGAACAAAACAGTAAAGAAAGAGGCGGAAGAGACAAAGACGGCGGAAGAGACACGAATGCAGACGGTAGACCAGACGCATGGGACAAAGATGGAGATGGTCAAGATGATGCGTGGGATACAAATGGAGACGGAAAACCAGATGCATGGGATACAGATAAAGACGGTAAAGCAGACGCCTGGGATGAAGATGGAGATGGAATATTAGATCCAGAAGAAAAACATGCAAATGGAAGAGACAAAAATGGAGGAAAAGACACAGACGGAGACGGTAGACCAGATACATGGGATACAGATAATGACGGAAAAGATGATGCATGGGATACAGATGGAGACGGCAAAGCAGACGCCTGGGATGAAAACGGAAATGGGAAATTAGATCCAGGCGAGAAACATGAAAACGGAAGAGATAAAAATGGAGGAAGAGATACTAATGGCGATGGAAAACCAGATGCCTGGGATATAAATGGAGATGATAAAGACGACTCATGGGATAAAGACGGAGATGGAAATGCAGACAGATGGGACGAAAATGGAGATGGAATACTAAATCCAGATGAAGAACAAAATAGTGAAGAAAGAGGCGGAAGAGACAAAAACGGAGGAAAAGACACAAACAAAGACGGAAGACCAGACGTATGGGACACAGATGGAGATGGTCAAGATGATGCATGGGATACAGACGGAGATGGCAAAGCAGACGCATGGGACGAAAACGGAGATGGAAAACTAGACCCAGAAGAAAAACATAAAAACGGAAGAGATAAAAACGGAGGAAGAGACACAGACGGAGACGGAATAGCAGATGCATGGGATATAAATGGAGATAATAAAGACGACTCATGGGATAAAGACGGAGACGGAAATGCAGACAGATGGGATGAAAACGGAAATGGAATACTAGACACAGACGAAGAAGAAAAGAGTATAGAAAGAAACGGAAGAGATAAAAACGGAGGAAAAGATACAAATGCAGACGGTAGACCAGATGTATGGGACACAGATGGAGATGGTCAAGATGATGCATGGGATACAGATGGAGATGGAAAACCAGACGCATGGGATACAGACAAAGACGGAAATGCAGATGCTTGGGATGAAGACGGAGATGGAGAACTAGATCCAGAAGAAATACATGAAAATGGAAGAGACAAAAATGGAGGAAAAGATACAAACGGAGACGGAAAAGCAGATGTATGGGACATAGACGGAGATGACAAAGACGATTCATGGGATAAAGACGGAGATGGAAATGCAGACTCATGGGATGAAAACAAAGATGGAACATTGGATGCAGAAGAAGAACAAAGAAGTAAAGATAGAGGCGGAAGAGACGAAAATAATGGAAGAGACACAAATGCAGACGGTAGACCAGATGCATGGGACACAGACAAAGACGGTCAAGACGATGCTTGGGACACAGATGGAGATGGAGAAGCAGACACATGGGATAAAAATGGAGATGGAAAACCAGATGTATGGAACGTAGAATACAAAGTAAAACATTG
>CANQQQ010000071.1 GCA_947626025.1 uncultured Clostridia bacterium | reverse complement strand
ATTAACAAATAAAGGAACAATAACAATGACAGCAAAAGGAGCAAAAGCAGAAGGACAAAATGTATACTTATGGAAAAATGCTAATGATGAAACATACGAGTATGTACCAGCGATAGGAGGAGCCGGAGGAGCAACGGTAATAGGTGGTAATGTTAAGGGTAACCAAGGAGCAACAGGAACGAAAAGACAAACAGGAGGCGGAGGTTCAGCAGCATCATATGCTAGTAGTGTTCCATCAGGAGCAGGAGGAGCAGGAACATCATATTCTGGAGGAGCAGGAGGTGGTTCTACAACAAGCATGAGCACCAGCGGAATGTCAGGTTCATCAACAGGCGGAGCCGGAGGAAATGGAATAGGAAATTCAGCTGGAGGCGGAGCCGGAAATCCAGGCGGAACTGGTGGCAACGGTGGAGCATCAAATGGTTCAAATGGTACAGGAGGACTATTAGTAATATATGCAGAAAATTATATAAATGAAGGAAGTATAACTTCAAATGGTTCAAATGGTGGAAATCAAAGTTGGCCAGGAGGATCATCAGGAGGAGGATCAATAAATATATTTGCAAAAACTGTTTCAAGTTCTTCTAAAGGAACAGAAACAGCAAATGGTGGTATAACTGTAGGAAATAGGTTTAAAGGCGGAGCCGGAGGAAATGGTACAGTTACAATAACAGAACTATATAATATGTATCAACAAATAGTAAAGGTAAGATATGAAAAGGCAGATGGAAGTTTTACAGAATATGAAGAAGCATTAAATGATTATTATAGAGAAGGAGCAGAAGTAAGTTGGTCAAGACCAGCAGATGACATATATCAAGAAGCAAGTATAGATACATATAATGTAACAGAAGAAAAAACAACAGAAGTAACAGTACATAGAAAGAAACATACTGTAACATTAACACCAGGCAGAGGAATAAAATCAGTAGAAGGAGCCAATACATATAGAGTAGAAGAAGAAGTAACAGTATCAGCAGAAGTACTAGATGGATATGAATGGAGCAAATGGACAGGTGATTCAATAGAAGGAGAAGAAACTAATAGTCAGTCATACACATTTAACATGCCAACACAAGACGTAAACTTAACAGCAAATGCAACACCAAAAGAATATACGATTACATACGACTTAGCAGAAGGAAGTTTAGTAGACTATGAAACAAATTCAGAGCAATATAATATAGAAACACCAGACTTTGAATTACCAACACCAACAAGAGAAGGATATACATTTACAGGATGGACAGGAGAAGATATAGAAACACCACAATTAAAAGTAACAATAACACAAGGAACAATGGGAGATAAAGAATACACAGCAAATTGGACAAGAACGAAATATAATGTAACATTTAAAGATGGAGATAGCAAAACAGAAACAAAAGAAGTAGAACATGGACAAAGTGTAACACTACCTGATTGGACAAAACCAGGCTATAAAGCAACATGGGATGCAAGCAATGAAGACTTAGAAAATGTAACAAGAAACATGGAAGTAAATGTAAAATGGATACCACTAGGAACAGGAATAGACACAAATGATGACGGTATAGATGATGCCTGGGATACAGATGGCGATGGAGAACCAGATACATGGGATACAGACGGAGACGGACTATTAGATGCATGGGATACAAATAAAGATGGAAATGCAAATGCTTGGGATGAAAATGGAAATGGAGAACTAGATCAAGACGAAATACATGAAAATGGAAGAGATAAAAATGGAGGAAGAGATACAGACGGAAACGGTAAAGTTGATGCATGGGATACAAATGGAGACGGAATTGATGATGCATGGGACACAGACGGAGATGGAAAAGCAGACGTTTGGGACGAAAATGGAAATGGAACATTAGATGATGAAGAAAGGCATGCAAACGGAAGAGACAAAAATGGAGGAAAAGACACAGATGGAGATGGCAGAGCAGATGCATGGGACATAGACGGAGATAACAAAGACGATTCATGGGATACAGACAGAGACGGAAATGCAGACGTTTGGGACGAAGACAAAGATGGAATACTAGATCCAGAAGAAGAACAAAACAGTAAAGAAAGAGGCGGAAGAGACAAAGACGGAGGAAGAGACACGAATGCAGACGGTAGACCAGACGCATGGGACAAAGATGGAGATGGTCAAGATGATGCGTGGGATACAAATGGAGACGGAAAACCAGATGCATGGGATACAGATAAAGACGGTAAAGCAGACGCCTGGGATGAAGATGGAGATGGAATATTAGATCCAGAAGAAAAACATGCAAATGGAAGAGACAAAAATGGAGGAAAAGACACAGACGGAGACGGTAGACCAGATACATGGGATACAGATAATGACGGAAAAGATGATGCATGGGATACAGATGGAGACGGCAAAGCAGACGCATGGGACGAAAACGGAAATGGAAAATTAGATCCAAGCGAGAAACATGAAAATGGAAGAGATAAAAATGGCGGAAGAGATACTAATGGAGATGGAAAACCAGATGCATGGGATATAAATGGAGATAATAAAGACGACTCATGGGATAAAGACGGAGACGGAAATGCAGACAGATGGGACGAAAATGGAGATGGAATACTAAATCCAGATGAAGAACAAAATAGTGAAGAAAGAGGCGGAAGAGACAAAAACGGAGGAAAAGACACAAACAAAGACGGAAGACCAGACGTATGGGACACAAATGGAGACGGTATAGATGATGCATGGGATACAGATGGAGATGGAAAAGCAGACGCATGGGACGAAAACGGAGATGGAAAACTAGACCCAGAAGAAAAACATAAAAATGGAAGAGATAAAAACGGCGGAAGAGACACAGACGGAGACGGAATAGCAGATGCATGGGATATAAATGGAGATAATAAAGACGACTCATGGGATACAGACGGAGATGGAAATGCAGACGCTTGGGATGAAAATGGAAATGGAACACTAGACACAGACGAAATAGAAAAAAGTAAAGAAAGAGACGGAAGAGACAAAGACGGAGGAAAAGATACAAATGCAGACGGTAGACCAGATGTATGGGACACAGATGGAGATGGTCAAGATGATGCATGGGATACAGACGGAGACGGAAAACCAGACGCATGGGATACAGATGGAGACGGCAATGCAGATGCTTGGGACGAAGACGGAGATGGAGAACTAGATCCAGAAGAAATACATGAAAACGGAAGAGACAAAAATGGAGGAAAAGATACAAACGGAGACGGAAAAGCAGATGCATGGGACATAGACGGAGATGACAAAGACGATTCATGGGATAAAGATGGAGATGGAAATGCAGATTCATGGGATGAAAACAAAGATGGAGAATTAGACGCAGAAGAAGAACAAAGAAGTAAAGATAGAGGCGGAAGAGACGAAAACGGAGGAAGAGATACAAATAAAGATGGTAGACCAGACACATGGGATACAGATAATGACGACCAAGACGATGCATGGGATACAGATGGAGACGGAGAAGCAGACACATGGGATAAAAATGGAGATGGAAAACCAGATGTATGGAACGTAGAATACAAAGTAAAACATTG
>CANQQQ010000070.1 GCA_947626025.1 uncultured Clostridia bacterium | reverse complement strand
AAATTTTAAAATTACAATTTTACTAAAAATATTGAAAACCCCAGAAAAAAATATCTGGGGTTTGTCAATACTCTGAGGAACCTCTTTCTCATAGAGAAAGAGGTTCCTTTTTAGGAAACTACTTTTTTTCATTACTTCCATTCTAATCTTTTTTTATATTTCTACTTTGATACAATCTAATATCAGAAAGAATAGTCCAATCAAAGCGTTTATTCCATAAATTACAGTAATAGTAATACTCTGATTAGCAAACATTATAATTCCCAGTACAGATGAAATAGTATATAATGCCAAATGTTGTACTGTATCCTTTCTCATATACATAAGTACAGAAATAAAGAAGAAAATGAAAGCTAAGATGGTAATGATTGTTAAAAAAATATTTCCCATGATAATACCTCCTTTTTATAGGTGTTTACTTGTTATCTATGTTAAACCAAAAAGTTAGAGGAAAATCCCTCTCACAATTCAGTAAGAATAGGGAATCAGGTACACAGGACGTACCTATATCACTTTATATTATATACTATTTTACATAAAAAAGCAAATATCAGTTCATCTACAAATATATACACAAGCAGAAGAAATTGTGTATGAAGATTTGATTTATGTTAAAAAAGTTGTTAAAAGTCAGTGAAATAGTTTCAAACGATTTTAATTTTACAAAATATTCTATATTTGTTATCACATGAATTTTAGTAAAGCATTGATTTATAGCAGAAAATTTGGTACAATATATGTGTTCGCAACATTTAAAAAATGTATTGAAAGGAGTGCCTAAACTATGAAAAAAGTAAAAGAAATATGTCGGAACATCATTATTTTTGTAGTTGCAATGGGTGTAAGCATATTGCCTACAATATTGCTCAGGACCGAAGAAGAGGTGAATACCGTATTTCGGCAACCTGGATATTGGGTTATTAGTGTATTCATTGCTGCAACTGCCACATGGCAAATTGTGCAATGGATAAAAAACTCCAAAAAGTAAGTGCAACCGTGCTTCTCCAATCGAGAGGCACGGCTTTTTCTATAAATTTTTGAAATTATGTTGCGATTTATAAAAATTGTGATATATTTTAATAAATTGATTGTTATTTGTACCAATCGTCCAAGAGATCCAAAAGTTGTAGATATCTACGTCGTTGGCACCATAGAAAAGTATAGCAAAGCTATGCTTAAAATTATTTTATGGTGTGTGTCGAAAAGGAGCGTACCGAATATGGTTTCTCTTAGTAGGTATCAAGGAAGCGACTAATTGAAGCTATTACACAACTTTTTACAAAAGTATGTAACCCACTATGACACTTTCAAAACTATGTTCTGAAAAGGTGTCGAGGGCTCCTAGCGGAGAGTTTACAAATTATCTAATTTTGTGATATATAATTTATGTTTGGCTACGCCAAATAAAAATTTAAATATATTTATTATATAAATAATTGGAAGGAATATGGATGAATAAAGAATTAATACAAAATCATATGCAAGAAAGAAGCAAACAAGGGTATACGAATAAAAAATATGATACATTTTTTGATGGAAAAGTATTACAAATTTGCTTTTATAGTATCGGGTGTAGATTTAGTAAAAATGGAAATTGTATCATGTGTGACTATGGAAAACCAAGAAAAGAAAATTTAACTCCAAATGAAATTAAAGAAATTATTCAAGAAATTTTTAGTAATTTTAAAGAACAGCCCAAAGTTTTATTACTAAATAGTTTAGGTAGTATATTAGATGAATTAGAAATTCCTAAAGCAAGTATTATAACTTTATTGGATGAAATTGCCAAAATTGATATTAATGTTATAATTTTTGAAACACATTATACTAGCATTAATAAAGATATTTTAGAATTAATTAAGAGAAAGTTACCAAATAAGCAACTTATTATCGAGTTAGGATTTGAAAGTTCAAATCAAGAATATAGAAAAAAATATCTAAATAAAATAATTGATAACGATAAATTTATAGAAAAGGTAAATTTAATTAAATCTTTTGAATTTGATGTTGAAACTAATATTATATTCGGTATACCATTTTTATCTAGTGAAGATCAAATAAAGGACACTGTTCAAAGTATTCTATGGTGTTTTCAAAACAATATAGATAAAGTTAACCTATTTCCGATTAATATAAAACCATATACTTTATTATATAAATTATATGAAACTGGAGAATATTCGCCTGTAAGACATAAAGATTTTATAGAAGTATTAAAGCGAATACCTCAAGAGTATGTAAATAAAATTTATTTATGTTGGTATGGAAATAGGCAGTTGTATTATGATTCGAAATCTACTATTTTACCAATATGTAATCAGGGAGACTATGATAAATTAATGAGATTTTACAAAGATTTTAATTTACACAAAGATGCAGAATATAGAGAAAATTTATTAAATCATATTAAATTATAATTTTCCAATTTCAGACATATAATTTCATAACTAATAAAGCTATCTATAAATATAAATTTTTATAAAGTGTACTTAATTAATTCTTACAGGGTTAAGACTTTTATTAGATTTCAAAGTTCTTTGCTATAAAAAGTTGAATTATTTTTAAAATACTTATATAATAAAACTATAATATATGAAAGGTTATGTGAATTTAAATGAATGAAGAATTAAACGAAGTGTATCATAAGTGTATTGAATATAGTAATAAGATTAAAAATCCAATATTGAGAGAAGTAGTACAGACAATATATGAGGATTATAAAGAAGAGTTAATGAATAAACCTGCAACTCCAGGTTCTCATCATTATTTCAAAGGTGGATTATTATGTCATATATATAGCGTTACAAGAAATGCTATAGCAATATGTAATTTATATCCTAATTTAGAAGTAGACATGGATCTAGTCATATTTGGAGCATTGACTCATGACATAGGAAAAACAAACGATTTTAATGATTTTATAGAAAGTGAAAATTATAATCCTAATGCTAGTAATAGTTTTGCTCTACTAGGACATTCTTATGAAGGTGCACATATAGTAGAAAATTATCTAGCAAAATATCAAATTGATGAACAGTTTAAAAATCAAGTAGTTCATATGATTGGTAGCCATATGAATGAATATAGTGAGTGGGGAGCATTAGTATTACCTAAAATGCTTGAAGTAATTATTATTAACTTTGCAGATAATATAGATGCTCATATCGAACCTGCACATGAAATAATTCGTAATGCAAAAGCAGGAGAATTATATAAAATAGGAAATGCACCAAGACCATATTATAAATCTTTGAATCCTAATTATAATAAAAATAATCAAAACTAAGTAATAAATTAAAATTTCGTTTCATAAAAAATATCTTTTCTTTGCATAAGAATAAAAAAACTGTCAAAACCTATGGAATTTTCATTTTTAGAAAATTTCCATAGGTTTATTTATTAACTGGTTTATTTATTAACTTATGTATTATCAGATTTTATGATATATAATTTATTCTTTGCTTTGCAAAAAGCATGTTGTCAATCATTTTTGAAAATGTCTTAAAAAATTTTATTTATTAGCACTAAATTTTTATTTTAGTGCTAATATTT
>CANQQQ010000069.1 GCA_947626025.1 uncultured Clostridia bacterium | reverse complement strand
AAAAAATTTACTATTTTTACTATCGCTTTCGCTTTAGTTTGCTCGTTGGCTTTTGGTTTTTCTGTTTATGCCGATGAGCCTATACCTGCTAATCCAGGTGAAAATGTTACTGTTACTTTTGACTTAGGCAAAAAAGTTGCCAGTGGTGACTACACTATTAAGTACGAACCATCTATTTTAACTTTCGTTTCTGCTTCTCCCGTTGTTAACCAAGAAGCTAAAGATGGTGTTTTACACGTTAACTTCTTTGCTGGTCAAGAATCTGGCATCGTTGACAAATTAACTGTTACTTTCTCTGTTAATGCTAATGCTACAGGTTCTACTAATTTAGAATTTACTCCTTCTGTTTTTGGTGATTTCGATTCTAAACCAGTTGACGTTTCTGCTCAAACTATTACTTTAAATTTTGACAAGAAACCTGTTGAAAATGAAGTTATTGATAATGAAGTTGTAGACAATGAAGTTGTTGAAAACGATGTTGTTGAGAACGACGTTGTTGAAAACAATGTTGTAGAAAATGAAGTTGATACACCTTCTACTACTAATACTACAAAAAATGATAATGATGACAAGAAAACTTATGATCAAACTGGTGCTAACATAGCTATCGTTGCTGTTATAGCATTAGCTGTTGTTCTTGGTTCTGCTATCGTTATTAAAAGAAAATAATAACTTATTAGTTTACTAATACTTATTTTAGAATGTTTTATAAAATGTGTGCGACTAAAAAAAAAAGTTATGAACACATTAATATCTATTATTGATAAAAAATTATTAATATTTAATTTTAATATTAAATATTCAATGTCCTAAAATCCTATATATTTCCACTATAAGAGATATATAGGAAAAAGGAAGTATTATAAGGAGGAAATAAAAAGTGAAAAAGAAAAATTTATTATTATCTACTCTTGCTGGTTCAGTACTTGTTGCTGGTATGGCTATGTCTTCTGTTAATGCAGAATCTGTCAATGCTCAAGCTAAAATAGTATCTAATTTTCCAGCAGAAAATGAAAATGCTGTTGTTGTTCAATTAATGAATGGTAACACTAAATTACTTAAAGATGATGTTTTAGATATTGTTGCTTCTAAGTATAATGTTAATAAAGAAGATATTACAATTGAAACTGTAAATTCTGATGGTTCTGTTCCAACTGGTGCTAAAATTTCTTTAAAATCAGGTATGAATCTTTCAGTTGTTTTACTTGGTGATGTTAATATGGATGGTTCTGTTAACATTTTAGATGCACAAGTTATCTCTAGATATTCTTTTGGAGGTTCTTCTTTAACTCCTCTTCAACTTGCTTCAGCTAATATTATTGGTGATAAGGACTCTGGTGTTACTATCCTTGAAGCTCAAAAATTATCTAGATATTCTTTTGAAGTTGATTCTTACAAGGATTCTGATAAACAATATTCTGATGATTTCGACAACCTTGAAGAAAGCATCCCTAACATTTTCACTGTCTCTTTTAAAGACGACATGAATATTGTTACTGATTCTGTTAAAACTGACTCTAACGGTTTTGTTGTTGCTCCACCTAAATCTAACGTTACTAAAGATAACGTTGAGTACAGACTTGTTGGTTGGGCTACTAAAGAAGATGCAGGTATTAAAGATGTTATTGACCTTGAAACTACTAAATTTACTCAAGATACAAATCTTTACTCTGTTTGGATTAAAAATGATCCAGTAAAATTAGTATTCCATTATGATAATGGAAAAGAAGAGGAAGTTACAACAGAAAAGACTGGTTATATGGCTGGAGATTGTGTAAATTTTGCTGATTTAAAACTTGATACACCAACATATCCTTCAACAATAGGAAACGGTGTTACTTTCACATTCAATGGCTGGTATGCTGGAAGTGATAAAGAACAAAGTGAATTAGATTCTTACATAATACCAGAAAGAGATGAATCTTCAGAAGGACTTTACACAATTAACTTACATCCAGCTTGGCACGTAGATGTCGTTAACGCCGGAGAGATGACTGGAACTATAATTAGTAATGTAATTGATGAAATAACTAAATTACAGAAAGAAAATGATGGAAATTGCGCCGAAATTGAGATTAATTCAGAAACTAAAATTAGCAATCTACTAAACGTTGCCGAAGGTGTCAATGTTATATTTGACAAAAAAGTTGTCGTTGATGAAAATGGGTCTTTATCTGGACATATTACAAGAGGAACAAATGACGCAACAATAACAAAAATAGTTGATGATACTAATGTAAATGATCAATTAAAAGGTTTAAATAGTGCTTTAAATAATGAATTGTTTAATAAAGTTCAATTAAAAAATAGTATAAATAGTTGTGGAAATATTGAAGTTAAATCTGGAAGTAAAGCAGAATTAGATTTGAATAATTATGATTTACAATTTGCTGGTAGTTCAACTTTCAAAATAAGTGGTGCTTCTGAAGAAGAAGCAGCAGGAGAATTAAAGATAATAAATACTGGTAGTGATAACGAAATTGAAAAAACAGATACTATAACTATAAAAAATGGTATAGAGAATAATGGAAAACTTATTATTGGTGATGATTCTTCTGAAGATTTAGTTAAAGTAACTACTAACTCACAAGGAAAAACAACTATAAAAAATGGTGAAAATGCAACTTTGACTATTGATTCTGGAATTATAGAAAATAAAGGCAGTGACGGAAGTAGCGATGCTACTGCTGTTATAGAAAATGTAAAAGGCGGAACTGTTGAGATTAATGGTGGTAAGATTGATGCGAATACTGAAAAGAGAATTCCTGCTTTATTAAATAAAGGAACCATTACAATAGAAGATGGTGAGATTATAAGAAGTAGCAATAAAACTGGAGCTGGCAATGGATACTATGTAATAGTAAATAATGGAACTTTAACTATTAACGGTGGTACTTTCGAGCAAAAGAATCAAGACGATTTAGGTGGTAATTCTGCTCTAATAGAAAATGGATACACAAAAGGTGTTTTAGGCTTAGCTGGTGAAAAATCTATATTAGAAATATATGATGGTGTTTTCAAGGGTGGAAGATACCTAATAGCGAGTGACTACAATGGTGATACTAAAGTTTATGGTGGTAAATATGAAGCTGTTGGTGATTCTGCAGATACTCTAAATACTACTGATAAAACAAGAAGTATATTTAAAGTAGTTGGAAAATTAGAATTAAAGCTTGATGAAGCAAATGAGCCAGAGATAAATCTAGGAGATGGAGATTCAAAGACTGCTTTAGTATTAATAGGAGATCAATATTTAACTGACTATGAAAGCAAGACAGATACGATGCATGAATGTGAATTTACAATACATCCATTTAATCCAGAAATCGTAAAAATAGGTGACGAGAGTGTAGAAGATTATGATGAAATTGGTTCTAGAATTATAAATGAAAAGATGAATAATGGAAAAGATACTGAAAGATCGAAATCAAATATAATTGCTTATGTAGGAGCTTCAGATCCTAAAGAAGCTGGAAAACAATTAATGGAAGTAATAAAAAACTCAATTGCACAGAAAATGGAAGGAATTAATTCAGAGAAAAATAAAGTTGAAATAATATTAACCACAGATGTTGAGATTGAAAGCAGTTTAGATACAGATCCTGAATATAAGACATCAAAAGAAAATACAACTCTAAAATTAAATGGTAAAACATTAACAATTCATAAATTAGCTGTATTTAAGAAAAATGTTGATGTTTCTGGAGAAGGATCGATAGTTTTAAAGAAAGAAAATAGTGAGATAACTATCTATGAAAACGGAGATTTCAAGAGTGATGTTGATTTAGCAAAAATTGCAGATCAAGAAGTTGATAAAGAAGAATGACTTGAGATTAAGAGTTAAAAAGAGGATATGAAATTTATCTAATTGATTGTATATTAAAAGGAATGGCAAAAGTTAGAAATTCATCGGTTCACTTCATCGCCCATCTTTCAGTATACAATAAATCAAATAAAATCTGATAGTGTAAAATAAAGTGTGTAAGTTAAAGGTACCAAAACTTATGCACTTTACTTTTTTATGCAAAGAAATATA
>CANQQQ010000068.1 GCA_947626025.1 uncultured Clostridia bacterium | reverse complement strand
AATAAAGGATAACTAAGAATTATTAGTGAATTTACAATTGACTGGAGGTTATAACTTGAAATACTATATTGTTGCGGAGCTACGAGAGTCCTATCCAAGTTTGACAGGAGATAATTCTTCAGTTTATAATGACTACATTAGTAAAAGGAGCGTTAACGATTTGATTACTGCCATAAAAAACAATGGTTATGATTGTGAATACTTCGGCGGCATAAATGAATTGCATAAAAGCTATATAAACAAAACAAAATTTGATGATACCATTTTCATAAATTACAACTATGGTTTGCCATATCCATATAAGCGAGCACAAAGTCCAGTTTTATTCGAAATGCTTGGCGTAAATTATTCTGGAGCCAACCCGTTTACAGCTCTTTTAGTTAATGATAAGCATTTCACTAAGCAAATCTTAAAAAACTATAGAGTAAAAGTACCTAATGATATTGTTTTGTGTAATAGTGATGATATCATCCAATACATAAACAGAAAACACATCAAGATTCCAATAGTTCTAAAGCCAAATGCAGAAGGTTCATCTCTTGGAATTGATGATGACTGCTTATGTCATAATTATAATAAGGCTGTGTCTAAGGCCAATAAACTGCTTTCTACATACAGCCCTATTATAGCTGAACAATATATACCGGGATATGAACTTACTGTATGGATTATAGGCAATAAACAAAATTATAAGCTAATAAAACCTTTGCTAATCTCTTATGATGGTGTGTTTTATTTTGAAAATAAGATATTCACATTACAAGATAAAGCTACAAGAAAGCGAGAATATCATCTACCAGAAATAAAGATTTCTGATTCCCAAATTCAAAAACTTACAATTTTGTCAACAATAATTTTTGAGGCATTAGATATGAGAGACTATGCACGGTTTGATTTTCGTCTTAATGAAGATGGTATTTATTTTATCGAAGCAAATGCTCTGCCGATATTCAGTAAAACATCAGAAATCGGTAAAATATGTAATTTATACAACATTGAATATGGTGATATATGTAAAAAGTTAATAGAAACGATTTCTGAAAGATTTTTATGACAAGCTTTGATGGAATAAATAATAAGCCGCACGATTAAGTCAAGGGTTTACACGTTAAGCCCCTTCAATGAATTTCTGCTGGGGAGCTCTTGGCAAGACCGAGCATTTATGATACAACGCAATTCAGGCAGAAATGACCATTCCTGCCTGAAAAATTATATTGCTGTTTTGGATGTTTACACATAATCGTAGATAGAATCGCTATTTTATGATGTATGTTAATGACCGAAGCTAATGAGCCATGGCACAAAATTAGTATTTGCGTAATATGTATTTTGTTCATTATGCGAGTCTGTAACTTCTTTTATTTTATCTGAGATACCTAATTTATTGCATAGATTATTATACCTTAATGTTTCACTGCCTATCATATAATCTCGAACCATATGCATATATTGTACTCCCTCTTCATTATCCCCTGTTATAGAAGCGCTTGTAGCTAATGATAGCAATATTTTCCTGTGAACTCTATGATCGGCTATATTGTTTTTATTTGAAGAATACTTTTCAAATATTTTGCATCTTGCATCCTTAAGACCAGCACCGTTAGATTTATATACATAACTATTTGCAATCAACAGACCCATTTCCGCAATGTACTGAGCATAAAAGGATTTTGCATATAATTGACCCTCGGAATAAAATTCTTTAGCCTTTAACAAAAAGGTATTGTCCAATTCATTTACATACTTAAACATAAACAAGGTACCTAAATCTAATAAAGGATACGCAAGTTCATGTGTGTACATAGCATTGCTTGAAAAAAAGGAAATTACTTCTTCAAAAGATGGCTCTAACACAAAGACTTTGTTGTTCAAAGGTTCTTCATAGGTTCCATTATGTAACTTAAGCATACAAATATTATGCAAATTTTTATATTTTTCTAAATCGTGATTTAATTCTACTGCTAGTTCGTATCCCCGAATAGTATAGTCCATTGCCTTGCTGTAACTGTAAATATTATTAGCATTACGATACAATTCAACCAAACCTATACATTTTTCTTTGCTATATTGCTGAATTGTATTCTCGTAGAGCTCTTTTGCCTGTTTTGCCTGTTCTACGTCCTTTTGTGTCAATGCCATAATTCGTCTATTTATAGCCCTCAGTTTTTTGTCTATGTCCGTTGAACTCATGCTTACCGCTTCTTTGTAAGTTACAGCTGTATTTTGATCCAAAAGTAAATGCTGGATATTACCTTTAGTCATTAGAAATTCATATGTTTTCTTAAAATTATCCTGACGCTCTATCATATTAATTATATTTAACGCTGATTTATAATAACCATATTTATATAACCAATCTGCAGTTTCAAGTGTTGTATATTGTGCTGGAACATCTTTTATACTTAATATTAGCTTATCTATATATTCGCATGCCTTTTCCATATTTTCATTTTGAAAGGCTTCATCTATATATGCAGTCACATAAGGAATAATATCTTGTGCTTCATTAATATATAAAGCACAATCTGCTAAATATTTAGTTGATAGTGGTATATTGTTGATTTTACATATATGATAAAATCTTGAATATAAAAATTTTAACTTTGTATCTGGTATCTCGTCATTTATTGCGTCTTTTAATTGCTCATCATAAATTATATAATCAATTGTCTTTGATTGGTTATTTTGCACCATATCAACTAATTTTAAATCATATAAATGCGTTAGAATTTCTTGCAAGGATATTTGTGCGATTCCTGTAATTTGTTCTATATAAGGTAAACTTAAGCTTATAGGTGAGATGGATAATGCACCCAAAACCAAAAAATCAACTTGCTTCAGATTTTCAAATGCCTTTAGAGTCATGCGATTTGCTATTTGATGTATAATTTTGATTTTTTCGCTATCTGTATACGTCTGTTGCTCCCTTAACTGTTTAATTGTCTCAAACAACAAATAAGCATTACCTTTATATTCTTTAAATAAGAAGGTGGAGATCTGAGATAAAAGCCTGCCATTTTCAAAATATATGCTTTCTTCTAATACATCGTAATATGCTTTTTCATTATCGAACTGTTCTATATTTATTGGTGAAAATATATTTTCAAAAATATTTTTTACTGAATTACTTTTCCAGTCATAGGTAAAATCACAAATTACTATTATTTTTCCTTGTGCCCCATTATAAAACCGGGCAAACTGTAGTAGCCACTCATAGGATAATCTTTCACACTTATAGAAATCATCTAATATCAAATAAGATATATCATGAGATAAGTATCCACCTAGAAATTGAGTGAATTTATATTGTGTAGTATCTATGTCATTTTTTATTAGCATAATGGCATAGCTTGATGCAGTCGTATCAGTTATTTCATCTAAAGTATGAATTCCCATGATGTTATAAATTTCCTGGCTATTACTTTTATTTTGTTTGAGATATGAAATTATAATGTCCTTACACATATCGCATACCGAGGCTACAATAGCATGAAAATAGATAATTTCATATTTGGGACAACAATAGAAACTATCACAGATCCCCTCTGCTACATGCTTGGCAAATGCAGTTTTCCCTATTTTCCTTTTTCCGGATATAATTATCCATTCTTTAGGCAAACTACTTACTAAATTTAAAAATTCTTTTTTTGCAATATCTCTATCTATAAACATTAGTTTTTTCTCTCTTTATTTTTTTATTATACGTAAATATTCCGTTGTGAATCACCCTAATACGAAGTTGTGCGTTTTCCACAATATCATATAAGTTTAAATCAATATCCAAAGAATAGATTTCATCGGATCTAAGGCACATAAGATGCTTATTATCTGAAAATGGTAACTCAAGTTTTTCTTTTTGTTTGTTTATTTTATATATCAAATAAATTTTCTTTAAAAATATGGCTTTTGGTGATTTGTTGTGTACAATTATCTGCACTTGTGATTTTGATATATCCACGATTATTAAATCAATTTTATTAATTTTATAAAAAAAGAAAATTATAATTGCCGGAAGAAATATGGCAATAAAATTTAACACATCCACCACAGCAGAAATCATATCCCAATTAAAACTAAAAATTTGAGTATTACATGACAATGAATTACTCATAGAATATCTCCTCGCAATTGTTAATTTTACATAATCACTAATAATTCTTAGTTATCCTTTATT
>CANQQQ010000067.1 GCA_947626025.1 uncultured Clostridia bacterium | reverse complement strand
ACAATTCCATCTTCGTTTAAGTCATACATTCCTTGTGTTTCTTTATTATCTTCTTTTATTTCTATTCCTAAATTTGCACTTAATTCTACTAAATCTCCTATTTCGATTTCTCCGTCTTTTACTACTTCTCCAGCTATTAGTTTATATTCTGTTATTTCTACTATTAATCCTGGTTTTATTTCTATATTTGCTACTGTATGACTTAAATATCCTGGTTTTTCTATTACTATATCATAAGAACCTACTTCTGTTATGTCTAATACATAGCTTCCGTTTTCTTCTGTTTCTATATCTAATACTAATTCCTCTTCTACATCTTCTGGCATTTCTTCTTGTTCTAGTTGTCTTTCTAAATTCTGTTCCAAATCATCTTCTTGATTTTCTTTTTTCTTTTTCTTGTATAACTTTACTTTAGCCATGTATTTCTGTTCATAGTTTTCTGTTATTATCGCTCCTATGATTTGTGTCTTTTTATATAATATTAATGTATAAATCTCTTCTGTATTTCCATCTTCTGCTGTTATTGTTATTGTTTTTTCTATTTTTATTGTGTCTTCATCAAAGTTTTCTTCTATTTGTAAATATCCTTCTCCTTGATTTTCATCTACTTTTACTGTTGCTCTATTGTCTCCAGCAAATATTTGAATATCTGCTTCATATTCATCTTCTTGCATATAATATGTATATACATTGTTTACATTTTCTAATTGTTGCTCATTTACTATTATTTGCTCTAAACTTGTATTGTCTGATAGTTTTCTCCATTTTGCATAAAATGTTTTATCTTCTGTATCTGTCTCTGTTATTTTTGTTACTTGTTCTCCTTCGCATTCATCATCTTCATACCAGCCTTCAAACTCATATCCAACTCTTGTTACATCTGTTGGTAATGTTTCTTCTATTCCGTATGTATAACTTGTTAGTTCTTCTTCATTTATTGTTCCTTCTTTTGTATTTAATGTTACTTTATATTTCTTTCTATCATAATATAATTTTAATACTAGACTTCCATTACCTTCTATGTTTCCTCTTTCTCGTCTTTCTTCATATTCTTTGTTTTCTTCAAATCCTATATATGTTTGTGGCTCTGCTACTGCTTCTGTATCTGTTTCTCCTTCTTTTTCCTCTACTATTGGTTCATCATATCCGCTTAATTCTATATTCTGTTTATAATGTTCTACTTTATATGGTGTATCTTTTTTGGCTGTCCATACTGCATTTACTTCCATACCTTGTGTTACATTACTAATATCTTCATCCCATGATAGTTCATATCCTTCTTTTGTCCATTCTGGTGGTGTTACACTTTCTCCATATTCTGCTTCAACTTCATACGTATGCCCTTCTTCATCTTTAAAAGTTATTGTATATTTATTTTTTCTCCATTTCGCATAAAATGTTTTATCTTCTGTGTCTGTTTCTGTTATTTTTGTTACTTGCTCTCCTTCGCATTCACTATCTTCATACCAGCCCTCAAATGTATGTCCTACTCTTGTTACATCTGTCGGTAATGTTTCTTCTATTCCGTATGTATAACTTGTTAGTTCTTCGTCATTTATTATTCCTTCATTTGTATTTAATGTTACTTTATATTTCTTTCTATCATAATATAATTTTAATACTAGACTTCCATTACCTTCTATGTTTCCTCTTTCTCGTCTTTCTTCATATTCTTTGTTTTCTTCAAATCCTATATATGTTTGTGGCTCTGCTACTGCTTCTGTATCTGTTTCTCCTTCTTTTTCCTCTACTATTGGTTCATCATATCCGCTTAATTCTATATTCTGTTTATAATGTTCTACTTTATATGGTGTATCTTTTTTGGCTGTCCATACTGCATTTACTTCCATACCTTGTGTTACATTACTAATATCTTCATCCCATGATAGTTCATATCCTTCTTTTGTCCATTCTGGTGGTGTTACACTTTCTCCATATTCTGCTTCAACTTCATACGTATGCCCTTCTTCATCTTTAAAAGTTATTGTATATTTATTTTTTCTCCATTTCGCATAAAATGTTTTATCTTCTGTGTCTGTTTCTGTTATTTTTGTTACTTGCTCTCCTTCGCATTCACTATCTTCATACCAGCCCTCAAATGTATGTCCTACTCTTGTTACATCTGTCGGTAATGTTTCTTCTATTCCGTATGTATAACTTGTTAGTTCTTCGTCATTTATTATTCCTTCATTTGTATTTAATGTTACTTTATATTTCTTTCTATCATAATATAATTTTAATACTAGACTTCCATTACCTTCTATGTTTCCTCTTTCTCGTCTTTCTTCATATTCTTTGTTTTCTTCAAATCCTATATATGTTTGTGGCTCTGCTACTGCTTCTGTATCTGTTTCTCCTTCTTTTTCCTCTACTATTGGTTCATCATATCCGCTTAATTCTATATTCTGTTTATAATGTTCTACTTTATATGGTGTATCTTTTTTTGCTATCCAGACCGCATTTATTTCCATATCTCGTGTTACACTACTAAAATCTTCACTCCATGAAAGTTCATATCCTTCTTTTGTCCAATTTGGTGGTGTTGCACTTTCTCCTTCTCTTACTTGTCGGATATAAACATTTTCTCCATCTTTGAATGTTACTTTAAATGTTCTATACAACCATATAGCATAAAGATCTATTTTGGAATCTGCAACATAACTCTCCCCTGGATTATATTTCGAAAAATTGCCCTGCCTACTTTTACTCCAAAAGCCAAATACTTTTCCTTCAGGAGCTTCAAAAATATTCTCTAATATTTGATAGCTATCACCAATTTTTTTGCCTTCTTTATATTCTTCTTCATCATCGTATTCATAGTTTCGATGGTATGTAACAGTTACAACTTTAGTTAAAAGAACAGATCCACTCAAATCTTCTGGTTTTATCGCCCTATCATATACATTTCTAGATAATACTCCATCTGTTTCAATGCAAAATGTACCAGGCAAATCTAGGATATTTCCCAGTATATATGGAGTATATATATGATTTAATTTAGCACAGTTCCCAAAAAGGTCAATCTCGTAGCTTATTTTTGATAAATTGAAACTACTCATATTTATAGTCTCTACGTTTTTGCAATTCCAAAACAGCAAGGATATTGAATTTAGACAACTTGTATCAAAGCTTGTTAAGTCTAAACTTGTTAGTGATTCGCAACCATAAAACATTCTATTCATATTCTGTACATTACTGGTATTAAATTCAGTTCCAAACTCTATATTTGTTAATGACGTGCAATTTTCAAATATTGACTCCATATTAGTTACACTACTTGTATTAAATTTGTCTCCAAATTTTATATCTGTTAGTGCTGTGCAGTTTTTAAACATTGAAGTCATATTAGTTATATTACTTGTGCCTAAATTTAAATCAATTTCTTCTAGTGCAGAGCAATTGTAAAACATAAAAGATGTGTTTTCTACATTACTTGCATCTGTATTGCCAAAATCAACTTTTTGTAAATTAGAGCAATTGTAAAAGAATTTATTGAAACTTGTTACATGACTAAAATCTATTCCTCGGAAGTCCACTGTAGTAAGCGCAGTGCATTCTAGAAACCAGTTATCTACATCCTCTGGAGTAAAACCTCCACCAAATTTTACCGTTTGTAATTTTGTGCACCCTCTGAATAGGGATCCAGTATCACCTCCGGAATATTTATCTTTCTCAAAAAAATTACCTGCTCCAAAACTACTTAAATCTATACTCTCTAATGAACTACAACCGTAAAACATACTTGCCATATCAGTTACATTCTCTATGTTAAAATTAGTCAAATTTACACTTTCTAGCGAATTACAATAGCTGAACATATCTGACATACTAGTTACATTTCTTGTATCAAAATGACTTAAATCTAAACTTTCTAATGCATAACAGCCATAAAACATTTCTCCCATATTAGTCACTTTACTTGTATCTAAATTATAAATATTATTAATTGTTGTCATATTTGTATATAATTCAAAAAACCTTAGTCCTGTATCAATATATACTTTATTAGAAAAAGTTACTGTCTTTATGCTGTCTTTTTTGCCGTTCGCATAAATAAAACTATTCCATTTTTCCTGTTCTACTGTTCCTCCTTCTTCAGATGTACTAGTAATGATTACTTCTCCTGTTGTATTATTAATAGTAGCATTTACATTAGTTCCTATACTACCTGTAACTGTACTTGTTGCTGCTGATATCTCATTATGATTATTTTTCTTTCCTAATATTACTTTTGTTCCTCTTATTGCTAATATACCTAATGCTATAACTATTATCATTAATGCTG
>CANQQQ010000066.1 GCA_947626025.1 uncultured Clostridia bacterium | reverse complement strand
CTGATAATTATAATGCTAATTTTAGTAATTAAATTAGCAGGATTTTCTACGCCAATAAATACATTAGCAAATATAAAAAATTATATATCTAAAGTATTTTCTGGAGATCAAATAAATTTAGTGGATAATAGTATTTCAAGAGAGACATCAGGAAGACTTGGAAATACAGACACAGTAACATATATATATGACGCACAAGATTTGTGTGATTTTAGAGATGATGTAAATGAGGGAAATAGCTACGAAGGAAAAACAGTATATTTAATGAACGACATAGATCTAAGTACAGTATGTGGAGAAGAATTAGGTTCATTTGAACCAATAGGAATAGGAAAAGATGAAGCAGGAAATGCAGTTTACTTTTCAGGAACATTTGATGGAAATTATCATATAATAGATAATTTATATATGAATACTGATAAATATAACTTTTTAGGATTATTTACTCAAACAAGTGAAAAGACAACGGTACAAAATTTAATTTTAAAAAATATTAATGTTTATAATTATTATAGTAATGGAGATATGTTATTAGGAGGAATAGTGGGACTGAACTATGGGAAAATATTGAATTGCGGTATAGAAGGAGGAAGTATAAGTGCAAATAATACAGTAAATGCTGGGACAAATGTAGGAGGAATAGCAGGAAATAATATGGCAAATAGAATTATATCATGTTACAATAAAGCAGCAATTTCATCAACAGGACTAGCAACAGGAAATGGTGGCCCATATAATGTAGCAGGAGGAATAGTCGGCTATAATTATTCAGACGTTCAAGATTGTTATAATATGGGAAGTATAAGTGCATATGGAAATGAGGTATTTATAGGAGGTGTAATAGCAAATTTAGACAATTCTATTTCCAAAGTTATGAATTTATATAATATGGGAATAGTTAGTGGTATGGGTACTAATAAATTATATCGGTGGAATATTTGGAAGGAATGGACATGATTCATATTCTACAACAAATTGGTCAAATAGTTATTATTTGGAAGGTACAGCAGAATATTCAGAGTATCGTTATGGGTCAGGATATAGGACGGAAGGATTAATAGATGCAGAAACTTTAAAAACTTATGCCCCAACACTTGGCATAAACTACATAGAAGACAAATGGGATATAAACGAAGGTTACCCAATCCTATGGTGGCAAGGTCCAAGATTAAAATTAACTAAAAATCAAGCATATATAAGTAAAGACGAAGAACTACAATTAAACGTTGTAGGAGCGAGCAGTGCTTGCCCAGAAGAAATACTAGAAGGAATATTAAAAGGAGAATTTGAGTGGACAAGTACAAATGAAGATGTTGCAATAGTAGACCAAAATGGAAAAGTAACAGGTAAAAAAGATGGATATACAACAATATATGCACGTCATAGAACAGACGGATTATATGCAATGTGTGTAGTAAATGTAGCACAGAATAATGTTACTCCACAAATAGCAACAGGAAATGGTTTTACAGCTTTCTTAAAATCAGATGGAAAAGTATATACGATAGGAAATAACGAAAAAGGACAATTAGGTTATGAGGTCGGAGCGAGAGAAAGAGTGGGAAGCGGAATCGCTTTCGGTTCTACTCTTTCGCGAGCAGCGCTTGGAAATTCTGCGGAGCAGAATTTACTGGGAATACCATGCCCAGTCCACACAGATATCGACACAGAATTAACGAACGTAATAAAAATAGCAGTAGGTTCAAACCATGTATTAGCATTAACAAATGACGGAAAAGTATATTCATGGGGAGATAATGAGTATGGTCAGTTAGGGACAGGGGATAATGAAAGCTCAAAATACGCAACACCAGTATTAGGAACAGATGGAGCAAGTTATTTAACAAATATAGTAGATATAGATGCAGGAGGATATGGATCAGTAGCCCTAGATGAAGACGGAAATGTATATGTATGGGGAAAAGGAGAAAATGGAGAGCTAGGAAATAATAGAACAGAAGACTCAAATATACCAACAAAAGTAACAGGAGTAAAAGATGCAATACAAGTGTCAATGGGAAATGGACATGTAGGAGCATTAACATCAGATGGAGTAGTTTTCACATGGGGATTAAATACAAATGGACAATTAGGAATAGGTTCTACAACAAATGCACTATATCCAACAAGAACAGTACTAGATGTAACAGAGATATCATTAGGAGGATATCATACAGCAATAAAGAAAATAGATGGAAAACTATATGTGGCAGGAGCAAGTACAAATGGAAGATTAGGAACAGAAGTAACAGGAAATCAAACAACATTTGCTGAGGTAAACCTAGAAGAAATATTAACAGCTGTAAGCAAAATAAAATATATAAAATCAGGAATAGCAAATACAACAATATTATTAAGTAATGGAACAGTCTGGGAGACAGGCTTTAATTTGCATGGAGAATTAGGAAATGGAACAAATATAACTTCTACAACATTTGTACAAGGACTAACAGAAGAAAATACACCAATACAAAATGTATTAACCATAGGAAAGAACATGGGAAATGTGGAAGGATCAGAAACACTAGGCTATGGACTAGATACAGCATTAATATTAGAAAATGGAGACATATATACAACAGGAAATAATGAATATAGACAAATAGGAAATAATGACACAAAAGATACAACATATTATACAAAGATGTGGTATGCATATTTAGACTATGAAGAGAAATCAGTAGAGATAGAAGGAACACAAGGATATCAAATAGATAGAGAAAAAATAAGATATATCCAATCAGTAGTAAATGCATATAATAATGAACCATTATTAGAAGTAGGAGAAGTGAAATACAAAATACAAGATACAACTTTAGCAACAGTAAGTAGTAGTGGATATATAACCGCAAATGAAGGGGTAACAGGAGCAACAAAAGTAGAGATAGAAGATACAACTAATAAATATAAAGCATACTTTACATTAATAGTAAATAAATTGCAAAACACAGACACAGTAACATATATCTACGATTCACAAGATATGTGTGAATTTAGAGACTCTGTAAATGCAGGAAATGATTATGCAGGAAAAACTGTATATGTAATGGCAGATATAGACTTAAGTGACGTATGTTCAGCAAGTATAGGTTCATGGACCCCAATTGGAGCAACAGGAGAAACAACAGGAATAGAATTTGCAGGAACGTTCGATGGAAATTATCATACAATAGATAATTTATATATAAATAGTGATGAGTGCAAAAACAAAGCACTATTTAGTAGTTCAAAAGGTATAGTAAAAAACATAATTTTAAAAAATGTAAATATTAATGTAAATATTAGCAACTATAAAGATTATAAAAATTATAATGGTCGTATATCTGTAGCTGGAATTGTAGCTTCTAATGCGGGCGAGATATTAAATTGTGGGATTGATAGTGGAAATATTAGTATGAAGCAAGTTACAGGAACATTAAATGCGGAGAACTTTTTAGAAATGTACTGCGGTGGTGTGGCTGGAAATTCGTATGGTAAAATCTATGGATGCCTTAATAAGGCAGATATAGAAGCAACATCAAATCATAGCATGGGTAATAGTTATCCAGGAGGAATAAGCGGTCAGATATCTACGAATGCATGTATTGACAGTTGCTATAATGAAGGAAATATTATTAGCAAAAGTCCAAATAAAAGAGTTTCTATGGGAGGTGGAATAGTAGGAGGCGTTGCATGGTCTGCTGGAGCGACTAGAATATCCAACTGTTATAATATAGGAAATATATCTAATTCTTCAACAATTCTTTATGTAGGATCAATAATAGGAGATTCAAATAGATATTTATCAATAAGTAATTCATATTATACAACAAATTATTCAGCATATAATGTAGGGCACACTGGTTATCCTTCAATAAGCAGTGTTAATAAAGTAACAGCAGAGCAACTAAAAGAATATGCTCCAATCCTAGGTCTAGCCTATGAAAATGACGACTGGAACATAAACGATGGCTACCCAATTTTATGGTGGGAAGCACCAACAATACAATTAAATAAAAGACAAGCATACATAAATAAAGGCGAAGAATTACAATTAAGCGTTGTAGGGGCGAGCAGTGCTCGCCCGCTAGAAGAGCTACAAAATATTACAATCACTGATTTTAAATGGACAAGTTCAAATGAAGACATAGCAACAGTTACAGATGGAGGACTAATAAAAGGATTAAAAGAAGGATATACAACAATATATGGAAAATATGAAAATGAAGACGGAAAAGAATTATATGCAATGTGTATAGTAAACGTAGCAGGAGAAAGCCAAGTAGCAATGCCACAAGTAGAAACAGGAGAGAACTTTACAACAATATTAAAACCAGATGGAACAGTATGGACAATAGGAAATGGAGACTATGGAAAACTGGGCAGAGCGAGCGA
>CANQQQ010000065.1 GCA_947626025.1 uncultured Clostridia bacterium | reverse complement strand
TAAAAATATTAGCACTAAAATAAAAATTTAGTGCTAATAAATAAAATTTTTTAAGACATTTTCAAAAATGATTGACAGTTTTAATATATTCCGTTAAATCAACTTTAAGTGTTCAAATAATATTTTTACTCCCAATAAAATTAAAATTACTCCACCTGAAAGCTCCGCTTTAGTTTTATATTTCATTCCAAATTTATTTCCAATTTTAACTCCAATAATAGATAGTATAAATGTAATTATTCCTATAATTAATACAGATAATATCAAATCAATATCTAACAATGCAAATGTTATGCCAACAGCAAGAGCATCAATACTCGTTGCTATTGAAAGTAAAATCATTTTCTTTATACTTGTATCATCATTAACCTCTTCACTTTCCTTATCAAATGCTTCTTTTATCATATTTCCACCTATAAAAGCTAATAATCCAAATGCAATCCAATGATCTACACTTGTAACAAGTTCTTCAAAACTTACTCCTAAATAAAATCCTATAATCGGCATAGTTGCTTGAAATATTCCAAAGTATAAGCCTATTACAATAGCTTTTTTCCAACTCATCTTATTCATGGCTAAACCTTTACATATAGATACTGCAAAAGCATCCATTGCAAGTCCTATACTAATTAATAAAATTTCTATAATACTCATTTTAACCTCTATACTCTCTCTAAATTGTTTTTAATAACTTTTTACGCATTTACTTACATTCTTAAACTTTTCTCTTCTTGATAAATCCCTTGTATTAATTTTTTATATTAATAGATTTGCTTTACCTTATATGTTTTCTAGTAATTGTATTCTATTATTAACATCTTTATTCGTGTTATATTTTTTATTTACAATTATTCATTTTATAAATTTCTTTCTACTACATTTTCTATATATTCGTATATCTCTTTCCAATTCGACTTATTGATTATATCTCCATGTTTATCTCTATAATTTGTTATTCTAATTACCCTTATCCCTTCATTAGATACTTTCTTGCAATTTTGTAACTGATCATCAATAAATACATCAATTTTCTCTTCTTTACATATCTTTGCTTTATCTCTAGCATTTACTATAATTTTATCATATTGTATTCCATTCTTATCTAACCAATCTTTACTTAATTTGTATGGATTTTCATGGAATTCACTATCTCTAGCAGTAATTATATATATCTTATTTCCTTTTTCACTTAATCTTTTTAAAGTATCTCTTACATATTTCCTTGGTTTTGCATTTCTAGTAATATTTTCTTGAATTTCTCTTAAAAAGTATTTTAATTCTTCATATGTAAATCCATACTTCTCTTGATATTCATTTCCATTATTTTGATTTTCTATATACTTATTATTATTCGATACATTTTTGCCTAATTTTTTTGCATAATTAAGTGCTGATTTATTTAGCTCATCTCTTATATCTGTTAATGTATCATCTATATCTATTCCTATTATCATATTTTACTCCTCTAAGCTAATTCATATTCTTTTATTAACTCCATTTTTTGATTATATATCCATATATACTTTATTTCCACCGAAATTGGTTTAAATTTATTATTTATTAATTCATATGTTTTTTCATTTATATCATTATTTGTACATAGTGTAATATGTGGCTTATATTCTCTAGTATTTCGCTCTATTAATCTATACTTGTGCAATTCTTTATCAAAAATATCTTTTAATTCCAAAATCCTTTCCTTATTAAAAGGCTCTATATAAATAGTTTGTTTATTGAAGTCATTTAAATTATTACAATTTATATAAAATTTCTTTAAACCTTTAACTATATAGTCAACTTTTTGCAAAAATTCTTCTTTATCCTTACAGTTGTATAAATCTATTGTTATATGTGGAGCCCATCTTCTTTCTTTATCTTCAATATTATTTCTCTTTAAAAAGTCTTTAATATCCTGAATATATTCTTGGGATTTCTCATCAAAACCATATTGTAACACATAATCATACATTTTATCCACCTCTTCAACAGTAGTTTTATACTACTCTAAAATATTTTATAGTATATTATATTTGCTTATTGAAATCAAGTAATTTATGAGTCTTTTGGTCAATTTGTACTTGATGGATAACTAACAAAAAAATCAATTCTAAATGTATCATACTAGATTCTGGAGATACTTCAAAAATATCATTTTTTTATGGAATACACTATCAATGACTAAAAAATCACATTTAAAATAATAAAGCATTACTTTTGCATAAAAAATAGCAAAATAAAATCCTAGATTACTTATATATCAAGCAATCTAGGATTTTTATTATTGGTGCAGATGGCCGGAATCGAACCGGCACAGAGGGTTAGTCCGCAGGATCTTAAGTTATTCTATCATTTTATTATTTAGTGATAGATAATAATATTTAATACTATTATGTTTATTATATTTGAAGCTAGATCATTGTGTTTTATTGCAACAGAAAAGATTTTAATATATAAAACTTTAATTAGACTTTTTCAAGTTTTGTTAGAAATTTGTTAGAAAAAGTTACAGGATTATTGAAAATATATAAGAAATTTAGTATAATATCTTTAGTTTATAAGTTATTCATTTTCTTTAATGAATAATATCCTAAAATTTTATTTCTATATATTTCCAATATATTAAAAATTTAATGACGGAGGCAAATGCGTATGCAATTAGACTTTAATTTAAATAAAAAAAATTTATCAAATGAAAAGGAAAATGGCTTTTCTAACTTTATCAACCAATTTATCAATGAATTATCAAATTATTTAGATAATTTTACAAAAAATAAAAATTTAACATATTGTGTTACATCAGATGTAAATAAAGATGGTAAAATGTATGTTGTAGCTCAGAACGGAACTGGTGTTGGAAAAAATATTCCCTTAGATGAATTACCAAGTGGTACAACTAAAGGAACAATATTAAGGCAAAATCATGGAAAATTTGTAATTGACGAAAAACTAACAAAAAAATCAATTGATGAAGATAATAAGGTAGAGTTCGAACGAAAAAAGCTACTTGCAGAATATAAAACAGAAGATGTAGATTATCTAGTTACAGAAGTAGGAGATGATTACGTAATGCTAAAAAACCAAAAAACTGGTTTAGAATTTGATTCTTGTGATTTAAAAAAGGATGTTTTTGATGAAATATATAAAGGTGCTATATTAACCTGCAAACATGGGGAATATGTTTTGAAAGAATAATTGAAGCTTTAAAAATTTTAGTATATAATGTTGTAAAATATTGGTAGGAGCAATTAAATGAAAAAGAAAAATATATTTAATAAAATAATTGTATTCATATTAATTATATTATTATGTACTTTTTTAGAATTATTATCATATTTTCAAAATAAGCCATTAATAAATATAAATGAGGATGTATTAAAAATCTATTACCTTAATGTAGGACAAGCAGACTGTACTTTAGTAATAAATAATGGTCAAACTATGTTAATTGATGGTGGAAATGAAGCTGATAGTCCACTCATAATTAAATATATAAAAAGATTAGGTATATCAAAAATAGATTATATTATTGCGACTCATCCAGATTCAGATCATATAGCAGGTCTAGATAAAATTATTCATCAATTGTATTACAATTAGATTATGGAGAAACTAATTGTTTATTCATGGGAGATGCTGAAAGTGCAGTCGAAGAAAAAGTTAATTGGAATGATATAGACATTTTAAAAGTGTCACATCATGGTTCAAAAGATGCAACAAGTTTAACATTTCTTGAAAAAATTAAACCTGAATATTCTATTATTTCTGTTGGTAAAGATAATAGCCATAATCATCCTTCTAATGAGACTTTAAGTAATTTAAACGCGATAAATTCTACAATATATAGAACTGATGAAAATGGTACAATTATATTAACTAGTGATGGCACAAACTATCATTTTGACTTTGATGAAACAAGTTTAGATGGAAATCGTTAGAACTAGTTTAAATAGTGTAACTCTCTTCAATAACTCAAAATAAATTTTGCCTATATCAAACACAAAAGCAAATATGCTTTTGTAAAATAGCAATATGAAATTAGTAATTGTTCAAAAATTGTTCTCTAAACATTTTCATAACATATCACAACAATATTTTTAAAGTGTTAGGAAAAATGTTAGGAAAATCTGCTTTTTTATAATTAAAACCTCAAGCTTAATCTTACGAAATACTTGAGGTTCTAATGGTGCAGATGGCCGGAATCGAACCGGCACGGAGGGTTAGTCCGCAGGATTTTAAGTCCTGTGCGTCTGCCAGTTTCGCCACATCTGCATTTTGTGTCTTTCTAACTGACAATGCTTATTATACTATTTTTATAATAGCTTGTCAATTCTTTTTTTTAGATTTTTATGATTTTTTATGATTAATTTATGATAATGTCGTAAGTGTTAACTTTTGAAAATGTCGCAAGTAATAAATATTTGTTCTC
>CANQQQ010000064.1 GCA_947626025.1 uncultured Clostridia bacterium | reverse complement strand
GCGAACTCATCAGGATAGGTATAAGCCTCGATGGTTCCGCCGAAGGTCTCGGCTGCACGAATGGACAGATACTTGATGTCGTCGGCATACAGGTCGGTAGCATCAGCACCAGAGGGGCTCTCGGTAACACCGGTCAGTCCGTTCCAGGCTACGCCCTTAGCATACTTAGACTTAGACTCGGTAATACCAGTAGTCTCTTTAGTAAGACCGGAGGGAGCCTCGGCTTTGGCGTCGAAAGGATAAAGGACGCCCATCTTAGTACCGGTTTCGTAGAATCGCTTACCGGCATCATCCCATGTAAGTTTAGCCATGGTTGCAATATCCTCCCTTAATAATAGATTGCATAAACCGTGTGGTTTAGATTATCTTCCGTATAGAATCGTTCAAATCGTGCTGATTCAATGTCCCGTACATAGTCTGGAATCTCGGAATCTGGGTCAGGATCTATAACGGTTACAGCATATCTTCTACGATGAATATATGGAAGATCGTCTGCATGAATCCCATGTTCACCATCTATCTCATAGACGATACAGGGATAGTGCATTTGTACTGTCGGGGGAGGCTGAAAATATACGGCTGGTCCCCCGATTAGCGGATCGTCCGCAAGTCCAGGAGCTTTAACAAGTACCTGGTGAAAATCCTGTCTGGATTTGCTGATCATTGTATACGTCTCCTATCGAAAGGATTAAACGTGGACGCTGAACCTCTACTCTACGGACTTTCCATTTGGACCCCATAAACTCGATCCATCTCATGGTGTGGAAATTCTGATAGGCGAAGGCATCAGCGACAATACTGATCGTGTTCTGGATCTGTAAGTTGTCATTCAGGCCAGTACCGTTTTCAAAGGATCGAATGTTTGTAGAAATATCGCCATAATAACTTCTCTCTACAATCTCTTCACGGAATACTCCAGGAGCTGTAACTCTCTGAATTCCGAATCCTATATTGCCATGATACCTCGCCATCAGAATTCACTCCCATTTTGATTACATGAGCTGGAGGTTGGTCAGGCTGAGCGTCTTAGAGGCGACAACCTTGCTGTCCTTCTTGGCAACGAAGCGGATCTTCTGCTTGCTAGGATCGGTGATACGAGCAACAACGATTCCGTCGCCATCCAGCTTCTTAGGATCATCCTTACCACCAAGAATCTGTACAGTAATCTCATCGGATCCGGTGGCGGTAGCCTTAAGCGCAACATAATGACCAGATTGCAGATCTTCAGTTACGGAGAACTCAGTATAGTCATTCACATAGCGCAGTTTACCAGCTACGAAGTCGGAACCGAGCTGGATGTCGTACTGAAGCTCTCGGATCTTCTTGCCCTTCTGAGTATCACCAGGCTCGTCAGGCACAACAGTCAGAACGATAGGCGTATTCTCAGTCACCTCTTCCAGAATGATCGCAGAGTAAGGCTTATTCAGAGAGCCACTCAGACGAGTCTCGATCAGATAGGTGTACTTGTTGTAATCAATATCGAAGTCGTCGAACATGGTGACAGCTCCGCCACGATCAGCGCCGATGGTATAGTCAGTCAGGTTGACAATGATGCCGATCAGGAGATGCTCCTTACCGTCAACGGTACGAGACAGATTCTCCATAACGGGAACTTCGACAATCTCACGAACCCGCATAGCAGCAGCCAGTTCAGCCTGAGTATTGTAGATCCGACGGCCATTCTTATCTTTAGCCAGCATCAGATCGTTGAGAGTCTTTGTAGTGGTGAAGAAGGTCGGCTCACCGGAACCGCGATACTCTTCACGTGCACGAACGGCAGCATCGGTAATCGCATTGGAGCGCTCAGTGGTGTCTGCTCCCGGTGCAATGGAAACAGGAACCTTGATCGCGTACATGTCCTCTTCATGGTAGATAGGACGGATGCAATTCTCATCGATCTTGTCGTCATCGGTAATGGAACGACCATCGCCAATCAGAGCTGCACGAGAAAGCTCCTCGTCAAGCATCATGCGCATCTCAGTCTTGACCCAGGCAACCAGGTCGAAGTCGGTAATGTCAATGATGTCGTCGCGATCGAACTTCTGCTTCTTATAGATGGTTGTAGGCTGAGTAACACGCTTAAGCAGCGCGAACTGCTCTTCAACCTTCTTATGTCCCTTGATGTAACCCTTAGCACGGGCTTCATCCATAGTAATGTCAGCGTAGACATTCTTGATGCGAGAGAATGGGCTCTTCTTGAAGCCGTTCCAAACCTTGCTGACCCACTCCATACGGCGGGAAAGCATCTCAGGCTGAGCGGTTGCTGCCTTGGCTTCAGGGAAGAGGATGTCTAAATTGTCAATGCCATGCTCGAGGTCTTGATGAGCACTAGCGAAGGCTTCTACTGCTGCTTTCAGACTTCCGCAGCGTTTAGCCTCTGCGAAGATGCTCTCCTCGTCGGCATGAGTGATAGTATAGGTGGGGTTGGACTCTTCCTTCCCCTCAAATACATTCTTCTTCATGTCGTCGTCTCCTCCTTCGACACTCTGCTCTGCGCTTCCACCAGAACTTTCGTTTTTATCTTCGGCAATGATGGTGGCGATCAGAGCGTAGATGAAATTCTTCTGCTCTTCAGTAAAGCTGTTAAAGATCTCAGTGGCTTTCTTATTCCCATTTTGATTGTCATCTCTGTCTTCTTTAACTGGCTTCTTTTCGAGCATCTTGCCATTGTCTTCAGGATCTTCTGTTTTAGCAGCGTGCTCAAGAACGGTATCGGGTCCGTAAATCACAGCCTCGCCAGATGCGCTGTAGCTTCCATCAGAATGCTCAATCTGTATGTCATCGATATAGGCTCCAGGATTTGCTCCAGCAAGAACAAGAGAAACTTCACGAATCGTTCCATGAGTAACGTTGCCTGCATTCTGAGACAGGCCAGTTGCATAGATACTAAGACTGTTCACGTCGCCGTGTTCAATCAGCATCTTAGCATGTTGAGCACGTTTACTGCCATTGAATGTGCAGTAAGCATAAACTCCATCATCACGATTCTCAAGAAGAGCGTGACCAAGCACATTCTCAGGGTCATCGCGACGATGCTGCCAAACGAGAGGAACGGTACCTCCATTGTTATCAATGAAGGCGTTCTGTAAGATCGTTCGGCCATCTGTACACTTCAGGTTGTTACGGGTAGCGTATCCGCCAAAGTCATACTTCATGCCGATTCACTCCTTTACATTTTAGAGAGGGCATTCTTAACAGCCGTCTCTGTTTTCGATTGAGACCCGGTTTCAACATCTTCGATCTGTACTTGTTGAGGATTCTGATCATCTTTCTGATTGATGTTGGAGTTTCTAAGTTCGTCAGCCTTTGGATCGTCAACTGGCTTGTAACCAATAATGGAACGAACCTCATTAGATGTGAGAATCTCATTACGAGTAAGCTTGTCCGCAATCTCAGCAATCTGAGTAACCGGTACAAGACGGAATGGATCCTGGAAGAACATTACAGTTTGTCCTTGAGTTCGTGCGGTGCTCGTTAGAAACTTCCACCTGAAAGAGTTAGCAATAGCAGAACAAAACGGTTCTATAGTGTGGTTATAGTAATTCAGTTGAATGGCGTCTGTGGCGGTACCATTCATGATCTCTTCGGTAAGGCCGAGCTGGTTGTAAAGCATCTTCGTCAGATATTCGATCTGAGTCATCAGATTGTTTTCAACCGGGCGGTTTAATTGCGTAATATGTTCTGTGGCGTCAGCATATGCAATTCCATACTTTGAGCTCTTTAACTGCATTTCTATATCCTTAACACGTTCGGTAGCCTGTTTGCGTCGCTGCTCAGTACGAACTGTGTAGGGCAACTGAATGATTATGTCAAGTCTTCCAGACCCACTCTGCTCGTCAATGGCGTCAAGCAGATTGAGCTTGCGAATCAAACGACGAAGAGTCGAGTTCGGCTCATTCATAATTGTGTAGAACGGATTCTCGATGATAGCTACTGATTTCTTTGGAAGAACGACATCAGCTTTCTGGCCGATACGGTCATTAAATAGTTCGACACGGACTCGATCAGGCCACCATTCTTTAATCTTGCCAACTCTAAGAGTGTCAATCTTAAAGGTGCCTGATTCAATGTCCACATCTGTATCAACGGGAACAACCGCTACACAGCCTTCATCACAAAGACTTATAACTATGTCCTGAATCAGTTCTCTTCCTGTCTGATCCTTGTTTGCATAGAGGTTCATACAACGGTTAAGACCTGATTCTATGTTTTCTTTATACCTTCCATTCTCATCGAGTCTCACATGTTGGAAACTAATCTGAGAAACGTCAACTGCGATTCGATTATAGATCGCAGTAATGATCGATTTCTCATTTCCTCCAATTGAGAATCTTGGAATGTCAGGTTTTGTTGCGTAACTGGTTCCCCAGTCAAAGGAATAGACAGGAGGGTCTTTGTTTATGAAAGCGTTCCAGGCATGTTGAAGTCTTTCTCCAAAGCCCATAGGCTATCATCCTCCTATTTTGATTACGGATTCAAGCTACCAGTAGTACGAGCTTTACGGAAACGAAGATCCATACGAGCTGCATCAGAAGTCGTATAACCCCAACCAGTGAAATC
>CANQQQ010000063.1 GCA_947626025.1 uncultured Clostridia bacterium | reverse complement strand
ACACACACACACACACACACACACACACACACAATATTCCTTAAAGGATTTAAAAATAGAATAGTTTAATAGGGACACAACTGGTTGTGCCCTTATTTTGCATACAAGAAGATAAAAGATTTATTTGAGGGAATTTAGGTAATAATTAATAATTCTAAAAATTACCCAACTCGATCTCAAAGAAATTGTAAGAAATTAAATTACAGCGCCCTCTCGACACGCTCGAGATTCCCTATAATTAAATTTCTAACAATTTCTAAATCAATCTCGTCTAAGAATTTTAAGAATTATTAATTATTTACCTAAATATGCGAAAAGCACAAAGGAGGACATAATGATGGAAAACAACAAAAGAAAATCAAAAAGGTTAAAGAAAAAACTGCTAATAGGCACGTTAAGCATAGGAATAATTTTAATGCTAATTATATTCGTAAAATTAGCATTATCAACTACGCCAATAAATGTATTAGCAAATATAAGAAATTATATATCAACAGTATTTTCAGATGAAAAAAATATAGGACGGAAAAGCAGGAGGAAGATTAGAAAATACAGATAGAGAAACATATATTTATACAGCAGAAGACTTATGCGCTTTTAGAGATAACGTAAATGCAGGAAATGATTATGCAGGAAGAACTGTATACTTAATGAATGACGTAGATTTAAGCTCAGTATGCGGAGAAGAATTAGGTATTTCATGGGATCCAATAGGAACAACAGGAGAAACAACTGGAATAGAATTTGCAGGAATATTTGATGGGAATTATCATACGATAGATAATTTATATATTGATAGTAGTACATATGAATATGAAGGGTTGTTTTATGGAAATACAGCAACTGGAATTATACAGAATATAATATTAAGCAATGTATATATTTATAATAAGTATTCAAGTCGGATCACGTTCAGGTGGAATCCTAGGAAGGAGTAATTTTGGATGTATCATGAATTGTGGAGTTACAAGTGGAACTATAACAACTTTATCATCAAGTGGCTATGCAGGTGCATCAGGTATTTGCTCTGTTAATCAAGGAACAGTTTCTGGATGTTTTAATAAAGCACAAATAACTTTAAATGGTTCTTCAAAAGAGTCTTATGTTGGTGGAATATCAGGAACAAACTATGGTATTATAACAAGTTGTTACAATAAAGGAAATGTAACTAATACACATGGTTCATGGACTTGTACAGGTGGAATAAGAGGATGTATAGGATGGTCTGGCTATTCAGAGTTAGTAATGAACTGTTATAATACAGGAACTGTATCAGTACCTTCTTCAAGTAACAGATTTATGGGAGCAATCTTAGGAAATGCAACTAGTGGTACAACAATAAGTAATTCATACTATACAGATACAACAAGTAATAAAGCATATACAACAAAATCAGGTTATGGTTCTCCAAAAGTAAGTAATGTTCAACAAGTTTCAGAAGAGGAGCTTAAAACATATGCTTCAACTCTAGGTGTAGAATTTATAGAAGACAAATGGGAGATGAATGAAGGATACCCAATCCTTTGGTGGCAAGGTCCTAGATTACAGTTAACTAAAAATCAAGCATATATAAGTAAAGACGAAGAACTACAATTAAACGTTGTAGGAGCGAGCAGTGCTTGCCCAGAGGAAGTACTAGAAGGAATATTAAAAGGAGAATTTGATTGGACAAGTACAAATGAAGATGTTGCGACAGTTGACCAAAGTGGAAAAGTAATAGGTAAAAAAGATGGATATACAACAATATATGCACGTCATAGAACAGACGGGTTATATGCAATGTGTGTAGTAAATGTAGCAAAAGATACAGCTACTCCACAAATAGCAACAGGAAATGGTTTTACAGCTTTCTTAAAATCAGATGGAAAAGTATATACGATAGGAAATAACGATAAAGGACAATTAGGGTATATAAACGTAATAAATGTAAGTAATCCAGGAATTGTCCACACAGATATCGACACAGAATTAACAAACGTAAGAAAAATAGCAGTAGGATCAAACCATGTATTAGCATTAACAAATGACGGAAAAGTATATTCATGGGGAGATAATGAAGACTCAGAATATGCAACACCAGTATTAGGAACAGATGGAGCAAGTTATTTAACAAATATAGTAGATATAGATGCAGGAGGATATGGATCAGTAGCCCTAGATGAAGACGGAAATGTATATGTATGGGGAAAAGGAGAAAATGGAGAGCTAGGAAATAATAGAACAGAAGACTCAAATATACCAACAAAAGTAATAGGAGTAAAAGATGCAATCCAAGTATCAATGGGAAATGGACATGTAGGAGTATTGACTTCAGATGGAGTAGTTTTCACATGGGGATTAAATACAAATGGACAACTAGGAATAGGTTCTACAACAAATGCATTATACCCAACAAGAACAGCACTAGATGTAACAGAAATATCATTAGGAGGAGATCATACAACAATAAAGAAAATAGATGGAAAATTATATGTAGCAGGATTAAGTACAAATGGAAGACTAGGATTAGGAACAGAAGTAACAGGAAACCAAACAACATTTACTGAGGTAAACCTAGAAGAAATATTAACAGATGGAAGAAAAATAAAATATGTAAAATCAGGAATTGCAAATACAACAATATTATTAAGTAATGGAACAGTCTGGGAGACAGGCTTTAATTTGCATGGAGAATTAGGAAATGGAACAAATATAACTTCTACAACATTTGTACAAGGACTAACAGAAGAAAATACACCAATACAAAATGTATTAACCATAGGAAAGAACATGGGAAATGTGGAAGGATCAGAAACACTAGGCTATGGACTAGATACAGCATTAATATTAGAAAATGGAGACATATATACAACAGGAAATAATGAATATAGACAAATAGGAAATAATGACACAAAAGATACAACATATTATACAAAGATGTGGTATGCATATTTAGACTATGAAGAGAAATCAGTAGAGATAGAAGGAACACAAGGATATCAAATAGATAGAGAAAAAATAAGATATATCCAATCAGTAGTAAATGCATATAATAATGAACCATTATTAGAAGTAGGAGAAGTGAAATACAAAATACAAGATACAACTTTAGCGACAGTAAGTAGTAATGGATATATAACACCAAATGACGGAGTAACAGGAGCAACAAAAGTAGAAATAGAAGATATAGAACATGGGTATAAGGCATACTTTACAGTAATAGTAAATAAACTACAAAACACAGATACAGTAACATATATCTATGACTCACAAGATATGTGTGAATTTAGAGACTCTGTAAATGCAGGAAATGATTATGCAGGAAAAACAGTATATGTAATGGCAGATATAGATATGAGTGATGTTTGCTCATCAAGTATAGGTTCATGGGAACCAATAGGAACAGGAACAGACGAAGAAGGAAATTCAGTATATTTTTCAGGAATTTTTGACGGAAATTATCATACGATAGATAATATATATATAAATTCAAGTTCTTATCAATATCTAGGATTATTTATTCAAATAACCACAAGTGCAATAATAAAAAATTCTATATTAAGTAATGTTACTATTAATAATACTTATAATCAAGCTATATCTTATACAGGTGCAGTAGTAGGATATAATGCAGGTGTAATATTAAACTGTGGTGTAAGTAGTGGAAACATAATGACTTCAAACAACCTAAGTGCACTAACTGGTGGAATTAATGGATTAGGTGGAAAAATAAATAATTGTTATAACAAAGCAAATATAACAAGTTATTCTAGAGATGTGGGAGCATATTCAGGAGGAATATCCGGAAACTATTCTATAGTAGAAAACTGTTATAATATAGGAACAAGCAAGGCTGTAAGTATAAATGAAATCGGACTTAGTGGAGGAATAGTTGGAGAAGAAGACAGTTCACCAAGATGCATAAAAAACTCATATAATATAGGTCATGTTGAAGGCTCAATGTTCTCAGGAGGATTGATAGGTAGAAATGGATGGAGTACTGCAAATCAAGGGGTGCCAATAATTAATTCTTATTGTACAACGGATACTTCATATGCTTGCCAAGGAAGAAGTAGTACTACTACAGGAAGAGTAGAAAAAGAACAATTAAAAGAATATGCCCAAATCTTAGGCTCAGCCTATGAAAATGACGACTGGAACATAAACGATGGATACCCAATTTTATGGTGGGAAGCACCAACAATACAATTAAATAAAAGACAAGCATACATAAATAAAAATGAAGAACTACAATTATCAATTATCGGCGTAAACAGCAAAATAGAAATTCCAGAATTAGAAGATATTGCAATCACAAACTTTAAATGGACAAGTTCAAATGAAGACATAGCAACAGTTACAGATGGGGGACTAATAAAAGGATTAAAAGAAGGATATACAACAATATATGGAAAATACGAAAATGAGGACGGAAAAGAATTATATGCAATGTGTATAGTAAATGTAGCAGGAGAAAGCCAAGTAGCAATGCCACAAGTAGAGACAGGAGAAAATTTCACAACAATATTAAAACCAGATGGAACAGTATGGACAATAGGAAATGGAGACTATGGAAAACTGGGCAGAGCGAGCGA
>CANQQQ010000062.1 GCA_947626025.1 uncultured Clostridia bacterium | reverse complement strand
GTAATTGGTTTATCAAATGGCTCTCCTGTTCTTCCATCATAAAGAATAGTTTTTCCATCTGGAGATAGTCCTGATTGTTCAAGCATTTCTACAATTTCTTCTTCTGTTGCACCATCAAATACTGGTGTTGCAACTTTTAGTCCAAGTAATCTTGCTGCTGCTCCTAAATGTACTTCCAAAACTTGACCTAAGTTCATACGAGAAGGAACACCTAATGGGTTTAATAATACATCTACTGGTGTACCATCTGGCATAAATGGCATATCTTCAACTGGTAGTATTCTTGAAACAACACCTTTGTTTCCATGACGTCCAGACATTTTATCACCAACTGAAATTTTTCTTTTTTGTGCTATATAACATCTAATTACTTGGTTTACTCCTGGACTTAATTCATCAGAGTTATCTCTATCAAATATCTTGATATCAACTATTGTTCCAGATTCACCATGAGGTACACGAAGTGAAGTATCTCTTACTTCTCTTGCTTTTTCTCCAAAAATAGCTCTTAATAATCTCTCCTCAGCAGTAAGTTCTGTTTCTCCTTTTGGACTAACTTTACCTACTAATATATCTCCTGGTCCAACTTCTGCACCAATTCTTATAATTCCTCTTTCATCAAGATCTTTTAATGAATCTTCTCCTACATTTGGAATATCACGCGTGATTTCTTCTGGTCCTAATTTTGTATCACGACATTCACATTCATATTCTTCTATGTGAATTGAAGTAAATACGTCTTCTTTAACTAATCTTTCACTTAACAAAATAGCATCCTCGTAGTTATATCCTTCCCATGTAGAGAAAGCTATAATTACGTTTTTACCAAGTGCCATTTCTCCATTTTGTGTAGCAGGTCCATCAGCTATAACGTCTCCTGCTTTTATTTTTTCTCCCTTAACAACAATTGGTCTTTGATTTATACATGTAGCACCGTTTGTTCTCTTGAATTTACGTAATTTATAAGTGTCAATTTGTCCTTTTGTATTTTCTACGGTTATTTCATCACCTGTAACTTTTTTAACAGTACCATCATTTTGTGCAAGTATCATTATTCCAGAGTCTTTTGCAGCTTTGTATTCAATTCCTGTTCCTACGATTGGTGAATCTGTAATCATTAGTGGAACAGCTTGACGTTGCATGTTTGTACCCATAAGTGCACGGTTAGCATCATCATGCTCCAAGAATGGAATCATTGCAGCTGCAACTGATACTAATTGCTTTGGTGAAACATCCATGTAGTCAACTTTTTCAGCTGGAACTTCTGTTACTTCATCTAAATATCTAACTTTGATTTTTGAGTTTACAAATTTTCCATCAGGTCCTATTGGTTCATCTGCTTGAGCTATAATATGTCCATCTTCATCATAAGCAGCCATATATTCAATTTCGTCTGTAACTTTGTGAGTAACAGGATCTATTTTTCTATATGGTGTTTCAACAAATCCATATTCGTTTACAATAGCAAATGATGATAATGCTGATATTAATCCTATATTTGGTCCTTCTGGAGATTCTATTGGACAAAGTCTTCCATAGTGTGTATAGTGAATATCACGAACCTCAAATCCTGCTCTTTCTCTTGAAAGTCCACCAGGTCCTAATGCTGATATTCTTCTTTTATGTGTTAATTCAGAAAGTGGATTTGTTTGATCCATAAATTGTGATAATTGTGAGCTTCCAAAGAACTCTCTTATTGAAGATGTTATAGGCTTTGTATTAATCAATGTTTGTGGTGTTACTACATCTAAGTCTTGAATTGTCATTCTCTCTCTTACAACTCTTTCAAGTCTTGTTAAACCAATTCTAAATTGATTTTGTAATAGTTCTCCAACACTTCTTATACGTCTATTTCCTAAGTGGTCAATATCATCAACTGTTCCTACTTTATGTGCTAGATTTAATAGATATCCAACAGATGCTAAAATGTCTTCTGTTGTAATATGTTTTGGAATTAATTCTTCCATTCTTTCTTCTATTACTTTTACTAAATCCTTTTCATCAGTTGTGTCTATTATGTTCTTTAATACTAGATAGTTTACTTCTTCTTTGATATTCAATTTACTTAAGTCAACGTCTTTTAGTACAGCATGGATATCAACAGTTCCGTTACCCATAACTATAACTTTTTTGTCTTCTACTTTAATGCTTACAACATTTATTCCTGAGTTTTGAATTTGTCTTGCCATTTCTTTAGATATCACTGTATCTTTTGCTACTAAAACTTCTCCTGTTTCTGTATCTACTATATCGTCAAATGCTAATTGGTTCTCTATTCTACTAGCTAAAGATAATTTTTTATTAAATTTATATCTTCCTACTCTAGATAAATCATATCTTCTATGATCAAAGAATAATCCATTAAATAAATTTGTTGCAGCTTCTACTGATGGTAATTCTCCTGGTCTTAGCTTTTTATAGATTTCAATTAAAGCATCTTCTTGAGTCTTAACTGGATCTTTTTCCAATGTTGTAAGAATTCTCTCGTCTTCTCCAAACATTGAAATTATTTCTTCATCAGTCTTTAATCCTACTGCTCTTAATAATGTAGTAATAGGAATTCTTCTTGTTCTGTCAACTCTTGCATAGAACATATCATTTGAATCTGTTTCATATTCTATCCAAGCACCACGGATTGGCATAACAGTAGCTGTGTATACTTGTTTTCCTGTCTTATCAAAATCCTTTGCATAATAGCATCCAGGTGAACGAACTAATTGGCTTACAACAACTCTCTCTGCACCATTTATTACAAATGTTCCGCTATCTGTCATTAATGGGAAATCTCCTAAGTAGATTTCTTGTTCCTTAATTTCTCCAGTTTCACGGTTGATTAATCTTACTTTAACATGTAATCTTGTTGAATATGTAACATCTCTTTCTTTTGTCTCTTCTAGAGAGTATTTTGTCTTGTCCTCCATGTAATAATCAAAAAATTCTAGTACAAGGTTTCCAGAGTAATCTACAATTGGAGAAATATCTTTTAAAACTTCTCCTAGACCTTCTCTAACAAACCAATCATAAGAATCTTTTTGTACTTTGATGAAATTTGGCATCTCAATACTATCACCTGTTTTTGCAAAGGTGTAACGTGTAGATTTTTCATGTTTGATTTCTTTCATAGAAACGAATTCACTCCTTCATTAAATTTATGAAGCAATTTATAAGAAAATAATATTACCTTGAAAAGAAGTCCTTCTTGAAATATAAATATTTTACTTTCGAAAAGTTCGTAGCTTCAAATTGAATTTTCCGCAAAATAAAAGAAATTTTATATTCAATTCCTCTTCTTTTTAGAATTAATAAAATTTAAATATAGACATATTTCTATTGTATAGGGAAATAAGCTGTTAAAGCTGATTTTTCCGTATAGAATAGTTATGCAAAGATTAGAATTTCTTGGCAATTTCCTTTGCTTAGAAATTCTTAAATTTGTAATATTAGATTTAAAGTATATCATATTTCCGTAGGACTTGTCAACGATAATTCATAAATTTCACATTAATCTTATAAATTATTGTAAAATTATATTCTTCTTGTTATAATAACAGTAGAATCTTTCTTTTTAGGAAAGCTTCTACTATATCAGAAAGGAGTTGATTAATTATGTCTGATGCACAATTACAAGCAATTAAAGATGTTATAAATATGACACCTAGACTTACGGCAGATTGCCTAAACTCAATTAAGATTTTAATGGAAAAGGCTATTGATTCTGAACTATTAAAACTAGAACCAACTGTCATACTAGAAAACATGGATATTACTGAAAAAGTAATGTATCTAGACTATTTAACTGAGAGTAATGAAACACGTAAAAATGAAGAAAAAAATGCAGTATCTCTCGAAGAACTATTGAAAAGAGAGGGGTTGACCTTCGATGATTTACAGAATAAAATTTAGACCAAAAGCTCTTAAATTTATTGAAAAACAAGATAAAAAACAGAGACTGCGAATTTATCAATCGATTTACAACCTTCCAAATGGTGATATAAAAAAATTGGTGGGTTGTAAAAATCAATACAGACTCCGTGTACGGTAATTATCGAATTATTTATGAGTTAAATCAAAATGATCTTATTATTTTAGTAACCAAAGCTGATAGCAGAGGACAAATCTATAAATATTAAATTCTATTTATTTCCCTACATTTGAAAAAATTTAAAAACTATTTTCTAACAAATGCATTCATAAAAGACTGAAAAATCTTATTTGATTCTATATGCTCTCTAATAGCAGGAATTTGCCATAAAATAAAAAATATTATTAAAACTACTATTATTGCAAGACCAACACTAAGTAAGTCTCTTGCTCTTTCTTTTAATGTTTTTTTATGATAAACCCTGTACCCAAAATCTCTCATTCTTTGTATATATGCATCATGATATGCTCTATTAACAGACTGATTAATCCTTTTATCTATTTCACGTTGTAAGTTATCGTTATAATTTATATTAGTATTTTCTTGATATGTTTCACTTATTTTCTGGTTATTATAATTATCTTGATATATTCCCTTTAAATTAGCAAGTTCTTGCTGCAATACTTTGTTTTGTTCAAGTATTTTTTCATATCTTAATTGTATATCATTATTTTCTTGCTCTTTTACTCTCTGTAATTCAATATCATATTTTTTTCTTTTCTCATCATCTGAAAGTATATCATAAGCCTCATTAATTTTTTTGATTTTCTCATCATCTATTGGTTTATTACTATTTGAGTTAGCATCTGGATGATATTTCTTTACTAATGTTCTATATGCTTTTGTAATTATCTCTTTAGATGCCTTTGTACTTACTTCCAATATATCATAATAATTTTCCATATCAATAACCTCTCGAATTCTTTCTATTATATATTACCACATTCGTTATCATTT
>CANQQQ010000061.1 GCA_947626025.1 uncultured Clostridia bacterium | reverse complement strand
GACCGATCTCTAGAAATAATGTCGAAAGAATCGCCGATAGAAAGATTAGATAATTTAGTAAAAACCTTTCTATAGTTAATAGTATTACCGGCAAAGCCGGGAAAACAATAAAAAAAAAATCCGGCTCTGCCGGGGAAAAGAGGTATAGAATCATATAAAAAGAATCCTAAAACTTATACACTTGAAGAAATGAAAAAGGAGTTAAATATATATAACTAAATATTAAATTATTATGGGATGATATAGGTTCATCCCTTTTAGATTTTTACATATTGAAACTACTATATCGGTTTCACTTGGCAAATATTCTGAAATTATAAATTTTTATTATTATAAATAAAATCAACAATATTTACATGATTTATTCCATCACGTTTTTGAAGTAACATGTCCATAGTAAATAAATATCTTGGATATAATTCTTTGATTATATAAAATGGTCTATATTCTCTTTCTTCAATATCTTTATTAGTAATATCTTTAGATACTTGAATATAATAATAATTATCATAATTAGATCGTGCAATGAAATCACACTTTAATTTTCCAATATAACCTACAGAAAGTTTATAATTTTTACTTTTTAAAACGGATTTTACAATAAAAAGGTAAAACATTTTTTATTATAATGAATATATTTTAATATTAAAGATAATATATATATTAATATTGACAAATTTTAATATTTGTATTACAATGTATTACAAGAGAGGTGAAAATAAATGACTGTTTCAGTAAGATTAAATAAACAAGATGAAATATTAATAAAAAAATACGCAGAACTTAATAATATGTCTTTATCCGATTTAATAAGAAATGCAGTAATTGAAAAAATTGAAGATGAATATGACCTAAAGGCATACGAAAAATCTATGGAAGAATATAAAAAGAATCCTAAAACTTATACACTTGAAGAAATAAAAAGGGAGTTAAACATATAATGTACAGAGTTGTATTTACTGAAAAAGCAAAGAAAGAATTAAAAAAATTAGATAAACAAATTTCTGCACTAATAATTGGATGGTTAGAAAAAAATATTGAAGGATGTACTAATCCTAGAAATTTTGGAAAAGGATTAGTCGGAAATAAATCTGGACAATGGCGTTATCGTATTGGAGATTATAGAGCAATATGTGAAATTCAAGATGATAAAGTAATTGTATTAGTGTTAGAAGTAGGTCATAGAAAAAATATATATGACTAAATATTATATTGATTTTCAAAGTAATATTTTTATTCAAAGGTATTATCTTGAAACATATTTTTATAAATAAAAGATAAAAAAATATATTGTATAACATTACTGAAACACGATTATAATAATCGTAATTCAGTAAAGGAGATTTTTCATTTTTTTTTGAAATTAACTTTTGTAATATTTAAAAATATACTTCTAAAAATATGCATTTATTTCACAATATTCGTAGTAAAAATATGCAAATGAGTATTGAATTAAAAATATATATGATAAATGTATTATTATAATACAAATTTATCGACCACTTTTTAATATACTATTATCAAAAATGGTCGGGAAATATGATATTTATAATTTATTTATTAATTATTTATATCCAAAATAATGGTAAATTATTATAAAAAAATCGTTTTAAATATTGATGATTTACATTTTTCTAAATGGATTGTTATATTCTTTTACATTTATTTTTTCATATTTTATATCTTCTTGCAATTGACTTTTTACATATTCCAATATTTTAGATTCATTTTTACAAGCAGTATCAACATAGTAACCTCGACACCAAAAATTTCTTGGACCAAAATCAGATAAAGAGCTTGACCACCTTTGAGATATCATTAAACTACTTTTTCCTTTTAATATTCCCATAAATTTTGATACAGAAGATTTAGGAGGTATAGACACAAACATATACACATAATCAGGATATACTTTGGCCTCAATAATTCTTACTTCATTCCAATCACAAAGGCTTCTTAAAATTTTCCCTATTTCTAATCTTTTCTTTTGATAAAAAATTTTTCTCCTATATTTAGGTATAAATACTATATGATAATTACAATTCCACTTTGTGTGTGATGAACTAGTCATATTACTATATGTATAATTCTCATTTACATTTTCTTCACTATATATATTATCCAAAATATATAACCCCCTTTTCATATTTATAAATAAGCAAAGGTTATAATTTAGGTTTTTCTAAATTGCAGAGATAGTTTAATTATATAACCATATTTAATCTTGAAATATTAATATTATAATAATAAATTTATCATATATATTTTTTTTATTCAATACTCACTTGCATATTTTTACTACGAATATTGAATAGCAAATGCAGATTTTTACTATGAATATTGTGTAATAAATACATATTTTTAGAATAATAAGGTAATATAAATGTGCAAAAACTTAATTTTTTACTTTTTTCACTATATTACAAAAAGTTTTTACTTTTATATAAGTTTCAGCTCATTATCCAAAATATATTTTTACTTTAGAAAATTTGCCGGTTACTTCATATAATGGAATTAAGATACTATCTTGTAATACGCATAAAAAAATATCCAAAAACTATTGTATTATTTTTCTATAACTTGTATTAAGTATTATAGTTAATAATTTTCCTGTGTAAAAGTCAATATAAAATTGATAAAAAATACAAAGTTAAATTATTAAAAAAGTCAATGTCTTTTCAGGTATATAGAAAAGTTTGTGTAAAGTTTAAAAATACACGAGTTTTAATTAACTCTTGTATTTTTTGTGGTCTTAATAAGTATTATTTAAGTCCTCGTACTGTTAATATTTCTTCTCCAGCATATGTTATTGTTACCTTAGAAAGATATTGATACACTAACTTCTTTACAATTAATTTCGAATGAACTTAACCAGTTATTTACTGCTGTTAAATCTTCTTCAGTTGGGTAGTATCCTACAGAAACATCTCTTGACATTGCATCTTTTAAAGCTCTGGTAGATTCATAACTTGCAATTATATTATACCTAATCAAGTAAAGACTATCTTAATGATAGTCTCCATTTATTATTTTATATAATTTTTTAAATTCCATAATAAATATAACGGTATATTTATTATACTATCTTGAATGTCAAGGTTTTTCATAGATATTTTTAATGCTAAAGATGGATTATATTTTTGTCTATATAGTGTTAAACTTCTTGAGCCAATATTTTCTCCCGACTTAACTTCAATTGGAATTATTTTATCTTTTAATTGCCATACGAAGTCAACTTCTGCAGTATTTCCAGATGTCCAATAAAATGGAATATCATCATTCAATGAAATTAATTCAAGTAATACAAAATTTTCTGCTATTGCACCTTTAAATTCTGTATACACCTGAGAATCATTTGATAGTATAATACTTGCATCTACTTTGGCTTTTCTTCTAAGCAATCCTACATCACACATATATATCTTGAAGCTTTGCATATCTGCATAGCTAGAAATAGGAATATTAGGTTTTTCTATTTTATTTACCTTATAGCATAATCCTGCCGAAATTAGCCATTGTAAAGAATCTTCTAAATCTTTTGCTCTAGCTCCTGGTTTTACATGTCCATATACAAATTTTGAATTTTCTTTTGAAAGTTCTTTAGGAATATAATCCCATATTAAGCTTAATTTTGGTGTATCTGATATAGGAGCATGCTTTGCAAAATCCAATTCATAAGAATTTAAAATAATATCCTGAATTTTTTCAATTTGTTCTATATCTTTAGTATTAACCCACTTATCAACAACTTCAGGCATTCCACCAATTATATAATAATATTTTAAATAATTTATTAACTTATTCTCAAATGTTGGTTGTTCTTTCATATTATCTTTTTCAAGATAATCTATTAACATTTGTTCATTATTTGCAAGTAAAAATTCATAAAAGTTCATAGGCCTTAGTTCTAAAAAGTCAACTTTACCTACTGGAAAAGATAATGGTTTTGCAAGAGCAATTCCAAGTAATGAGCCTGCACATACTATATGATATTCAGGTGCATTTTCATAAAAATATTTTAAAGATGTTAAAGCTTTATTACAAAATTGAATTTCATCAAATATAATTAAAGTATTATTTGGCTTTATAACCTTATTGTTTAATATACTTAATTCCTCTATAATCCTTATAACATCTAAATCTTGAGAAAATATTTTTTGCAATAAATCATTACCTTCAAAATTAAAATATGCAACATCTTCATAATTTTTTTTACCAAATTCCTTAAGTAGCCATGTTTTTCCACATTGTCTAACGCCTTTTAGAATTAATGGTTTTCTATCTTTTGAATTTTTCCATTCTAATAAATTTTTATACAATAATCTTTCCAAATTCAACACCTCTTTTGAAATAAATGTTATTTTTGCTTATCATAGTTGCATTTTTTATACTTAAATTGTAACATATAATAGCATTTTTATCAATAGTTTATGTATTTTTTTTATTTATATTCCCAAAAAAAACGAATTTCTTATATAACTTCAATTATATATTTTTAGATGAAGTTCAAAATGTTCCTGAATTTCAAAAAGCTGTTGATGGACTTATATATTATAAAATTAGTAAAAAACGCCTTAAAATTAATTTTCGAAAAAATAAAATATTTTATTATTAAAATTATACGGTTCATATTCAAGAGGAGATTTTAATAAATCATCGGATATTGAATATTTTAGATAGATTCACTATTATTATTGTATTAAATCCCGGCTAAGCCGGGATTTTTTACGCCTAAAAGGCTACATTATAAACGAAAGTTTTATACATCTATATAATAAAAATTTTGCAATTTCTTTTTTTATTATCTATATTTCCGGCATAGCCGGAAATAAAAAGTGAAGAAAAAGACTTTATTATTATCTACACTTGCTGGCTCTATGCTTGTCGCTGGTATGGCTTTC
>CANQQQ010000060.1 GCA_947626025.1 uncultured Clostridia bacterium | reverse complement strand
TACCAATGTATTTACAGTTTCTTTTAAAGACACTAAAAATCATACTACAGTTGATAGAAAAACTGATACTAACGGTATTGTTAGCGCTCCTGAAATTGGAAACAAAACAGACAATAAAATTGAATACAGAGTTTTAGGTTGGGCTACTAAAGAAAATGCTACTGCTAAGGATGTTATAGATCTTGCCAATACTACTTTCTCTGAAAATACTACTCTTTACTCTGTTTGGACTCCAGTTGCTAAGGCTACTATAAAGTTACATTATGATGGACAAAATGATGTAGGAACAAAGGGTGTCGTTACTATAAGTGATAAATATCTAGCTGGTGAAACTATTGACTTAACTGATGAAAGTATTATAAAACCAGAACATGATTCTACAAGTAGTGGTGCAAAATATGAATATATTGGATGGCATACCAAAAACAGTACAGAATTATTAGAATCAGAATATACAATACCAACTACTACAAGTAATAAAGCTATAAGCGTTGACTTATATCCAGCTTGGAACGTATCAGCTGTAACTGTTGGTGATATGACTCAAACTGAAATAGGCAAAGTTATTACAGAGTTAAAAACACTTCAAAGAGCTAATGGAAAGAGTTGCGGAAACATAGAAATAGATGCAGTAACTAAAATAAGCGATGAATTAGAAGTTCCTGAAGGTGTAAGTGTAACATTTAATAAAAATGTTACAGTAGATGAAAATGGATATATAAGTGAAACAGGAACTGTAATTAAAGGAAAAGAAACAAAAATAACAAAAATAGTAGACAATTCAAACGCTGCTACTGAAAATAAAGGTTTAGATGATGCTTTAAATACATCAATTTATGATAGAGTACAATTAAAAGACGAAATTACTAGTTTGTCAGACAACATTGAAATAAAACAAGGAAATAAAGCAGTATTAGATTTAAATGGTTTCAACTTAACTTTAGCTGATTCTAATACATTCAAAATAGATGTTGGAACACCTGCTTCTGATGACGTAGAAGCTGTTGATGCTGGTGAATTAACAATTGTAAATAGTAAAGAATCAGTTAATCAAAAAGTACCAAGCTCAAATGAACTAAAAACAAAAGAAGGTATAGAAAATAGTGGAAAACTTACTATTGGTGAAAAAGCTGTTGAAGGAGAAAAAGTAAAAGATTTAATAAAAATAACTTCTGCAACAGATGCAACTAACGCAACTATATCTAATAAAGAAAATGCAACTTTAACTATAGAATCAGGCATAATAGAAAATACAAGTAATTCAGCTAATAAAGCCGTAATAAATAATGAAGGAACTTTAATAGTTGAAGGTGGTAAAATTGAAGCTGGTAGTAAAACAGCTAGAATACCTGCATTATTAAATGAAGGTACAGCTACTATTACAGGCGGAGAAATATTAAGAAGTAAGAATAATGATGCTGTAGGACAGGGAATGTATGTAGTTCAAAATCATGGAGATATGACAATTGATGGAGGAATCTTCACTGAAGGAGATAACACAAGTAATACAATGGTACTTAATGGAACTTCAGCTTTAATAGAAAACGGATATGGAACAGGAGCTCAAGGCGACGGAAAAACAGCTACATTAACCATAAATGATGGTACTTTCAAAGGTGGACGTTATGTAATTGCAAGTGATTATGCTGGAGATACTAAAGTTTATGGTGGAAAATATGAAGCTGCTCCTGACACAGCTGAAACATTAAATACAGCTGGAAAAACAAGAGGTATTTTCAAAGTAGTTGGTAAATTAGAATTAAAATTAGATGAAAGCAAGAATCCAGAAATAAATCTAGGAGCAGTAAAGAGCCAAAAATCAAAAACTGTTTTAGCATTAATAGGAGATCAATACTTACCAGAATATAATAGTAAACACGATACAATGCATGAATGCAAATTAACAATATATCCATTTAGTCCATCAATTGTAAAAGTAGATGGAAAAAAATTAACTAAGTATGAAGATGTAGGTGCTAAAATCATTAATGAAAAGACAAAAGAAGATCAAGATACTAAAAAATCTAAATCAGATGTAGTAGTACATGTTGGAAATTCAGATTCAAAAGAAGCCGGAAAACAATTAATGGCAGTAATAAAGAATTCAATAGCAACTACAATGCAAGGTGTAAATGCAGATATGAATAAAGTAACAATTATATTAGATTCAGATGTTGAAATAGAAAGTGATTTAAATACTGATCCAGATTATGAAACATCACAAGAAAATACAATTTTAGATTTAAACGGAAAAACATTAACAATTCATAAATTAGCAGTATTTAAAAAGAATGTAAGTGTAATTGATGATTCTTCAGATAAGAAAGGATCAATTGTATTAAATAGAAATAATTCAGATACAACTATTTATGAAAATGAGAAATTCGCTGTTTCTGATGAAGAATTAAAAGAACTTGCAGATCAAGACGTTGATGCGGAAGAATAAAATTTTAATGATATATAGAATATATAAAGTTAAATATTGAAAAATGTGAATTATCATCTAGTATTAATTTTTTATATTTAAGTAAGCCCTAATTGTTATACAAAAGGTTTAACAATTAGGGCTTTGCTTTCACAATTTTTTTGAGAACTTTGTGAAAAGTTTACACAAAGAAGTGTACATTATCTTTACTTCTAGGTGTCTTATTCCTTCTATTATATTATTAATCAGCTTTATTATAAGTTATATCTATCTCAGATGATTCTGTTTTTTCTAATTGATGTGTAGTTGAATTTTCTAATTCATATGATATTTTAGTTTTATATTTATTCTCTATTGTTGCGTCTTTGCTCATCTTATCTAGATTAATCCATATTGGAATTATATCGTAATTAATATTCTTTATAGATTCACTAGTTTTACCAAATAAAGCGATAGTGTTTTCTCTGTCTGCATATACTGATCCATCTTCACTATATATTTTTACTTTATCACTTAATGTTTGAGGTACTTTTAAGCATCCTAAAACCCAATTTCCTGTAACTCCATTGATTGTTAAGTTACCACATTTTGTTATGGTAATGTTTTCAGGAGTATTAGCACTAATTCTACTTGCAAGTTTAGCATTATTAAGTTGTGTTAATAAATCTTTTCCTTTAGCTGCTGAAATGTTAATTAATTTACTTTCTGTTAAGGCTGCACTTCCTATATCCATATAGCCAAATAGATTCCATTTTTGCGCATTGTTGCTCAATTCAGACTTATCTTCAAATGTTATTGTAACTGCTGTTGCATTATATGTTTCTGAGTCCATTTGATTCATATTGTCAGCAAGTGTTCTTGTTTTCAAATATTTTAAACCTAAAGAGTTATATAGAGTTCTTGATAAAGTACCAGTACTTACATCAAAATAAACGTATTCGCTATAAAGATCTCCTTCGACATTATTTTCATCATTGTTTACTGTAGAATCAGCTAAGTTAGCAGTAGTATCATTAGATGTTTTAGTATCTTCGTAATTTATGTTAGCAACTGGTACATTGTAAGTAATTTTTAATTTTAAAGGTCTATCCATTAATTTAGAATCATCAGATGTCAATTTACCGTTTTCCATTACAACTTCTCTTTCAAAAGCTGATAATTTTACTGTTTCCATTGTAATATTTTGTGTATATACACCGTAAGTTTTAGAACTATTTTTTGTTGGGATTTTTGCTAATTCTTCTTCGCTAATTTTATATCCCTCTGGTATAACATTTTTTGTATATTCATCAGCAGGTTCTATAGATGTAACGTAGGTATATCCTGCATTATAAACGTTTATTGTGTATTCTGCTTTTTCTGTATTTTCTCCTTCAGCGCTGTATGTAAATTCAACTGTGTATGATTTCATATTACTATTTAGTGTGTCAAAATCTGGAACTTTAACCCATATTATAGCTTGTGTAGTCCATTTATTATATCCAGTCGTAAATTTAGTATTTACACTTGTATCAGATATAAAATCAGTACTTACAAGAACACTATTTTCATCACTTATTTTACTAGCTACAACGTTACTTGCCTTTTTACCTGATTTTACAACATCAATTTTGAAACCTACCCATTTTCCTTTATTTCCACTTATTTCGTATTCTTGTAATAAATCTGTTTTAGCATAAAGATTAATTGTATTTCTTACAGATTTATCAAGTTCAACTTCAGCAACCTCATATGGATTATTTTCGCCATCAGCTTTTCCTTCTGCTGATTCTCCCTGGTTAACTTTTAATTGTTTATTTTTAGAATTTTCAGCAACTTTCATAGATAAGTTTTTAGAAGCTTCTGGTATACCTAATGTACCAGAATTAGTAATATTAACTGTAACGAAATCAGTACTAGTTACTTTTTGTGATATCTGTTTAGTTGTTGTATTTGTATTGACAAGCATAATATCACTGCTCTTATAATTTGAATTTACATAAACATAATAAGATTTACCTTTTTCAGCTGAAACTGTTGGCAATTCTTTATTTGTCTTAGTATCATATGCAACTAAATCATCGTCATTATCATAAAATTTGTATTCAGCACTTAAATTTACTTTTACAGCAATTTCTTTTCCTTCATCAACTATGTTGTCGTTTCCACTTACAGTAGTTTTCTTTAAGTTATTAACATTTATATTTAAAGCAAGAGGAGTACCTTTTTTCCCTGGTGTACTTGTTGATGTTGTGTCACTTCCCCAAATGCTTTCTCCATGTTTCATATCACTAGCAACTGTTTCATTTAGGTTTGATAATTCAGCTTCAGGAACTTCTGTAATGTTATTAATTGTAGGAATAGTACAATTTTGAACATCAACAGTTACAGTCTTTGTTTCTCCATCAGATTCAATATTAAATGTGTATACATCAGGAGTAGCAGGAACTTTTATATTTCTTATAGTAGTAGGTGTAGAATTAACAAATTCTATACCATCATCACTTGAAATTTTACTGTTTTCAGGAATACCTACTAATTGAACTTCTAGTGCTGTAGTGGCTGTACTTGGTACTTCCTTAATTATTAAAGTATCTGTTTCAGAATTAGCTTTAACTTCCTGAATTCTTTTATCTTTTATACTTTCACCATTCATAATAGCTTTAGCTTGTAATTCAAAGTTAAGAGTGTTAAAG
>CANQQQ010000059.1 GCA_947626025.1 uncultured Clostridia bacterium | reverse complement strand
GTCGCAAGTTCGAGTCTTGCCCCCGCAACCATAAATGAGGCTTTTAGCCTCGTTTTTTTATCTTAATTTATTTTATTAAAAATCATGAAAGTATTGATATTAGTGCTTTTTAGCTTACTTTATCATTTTTCGTGATTTTTTTATTTTACTTTATTTTCTGCAATTTACCTACCAAATTAACGGCATTTCCCATAAATTTAAAAATTTGCCGTTAAAAACCTAACGCAACCAGTAATATCAATGCTTTGAACCACTTTTTACTATAAAAAAATAAGAAAAATTCCGTAAAAGAAAGCGAATAATTAACGCAAAAATCTTTGTAAGCCTTGATACAAGCGAATGTGTCATAACTCAAAAATTGCCGTTAGAAATTTAACGCAAAAAAAGTGCAAGTAAAAAATTACTTTGCACTTTTGAATTTATCTACACTTATCAATATCTATGGTATTATCTTCAATAACATTAGCCTTTGACTCTATTATTAGTGTATTATTATCTAACTTTACATCATTAGTAGTAGGTGGTTGAAGTAGGTTTTGTTCTATATAATAATTGTTTACTTTACTCAATTCGTTTTCTTTATATTTATCAAATACATCAGTGTAGGTATTTAATGTAATAGATACATCAGTATGTCCCATTAGTCTTTGTAGTACAACAGGAGTAACACCAGCTTCAATAGCACGAGTTGCGTATGTATGTCTTAGACTGTGTGAAGCCATATGTTCAATATTTAGTTCATCTAATATTTTCGTTAGAGCTCTATTCACATTTTCTGGTGTAGTGTATTTATTCTTTTTAGGTTTAAACAATAATTTATCTTCATTATTTTCTTGAAGATTACTATACCTCATTTGTTCAACTATATAAGGAAATAAAGAGTCTGGAATAGGCAAATATCTATTACCAGCTTGAGTTTTAGGGGAATTGCTCATTGAAGTTACACCATTAACACTTCTAGTTAATGTTTTGTGAATATACATTTTTCTATTCATTAAGTCTATGTCTTTATGAGCTAGAGCTAAACATTCACCAATTCTTAAGCCCATAAAAAGCTGTATAAGGAATTCGTTTTTGTATGGGCATTCTTTTATTGTTTTATTTTGCAAATAGTTTACAAAGCGATTTTCTTCTTCTAATGTCATAGCTCTAACTAACTTTTGCTGTTTTATACTTTTAGGTCTAATAACTTGTGCCATAGGATTTCTAAAAAGATAGCCTCTATCTATTGCATATTTAAACGCTTGATTAAATTGCTCAAAAATCTTTTTAATACTAGAATTACTATAATCTCTAAAAGTATTTACAAATCTTTGAATTTCCTCAGGAGTAATATCTTCAATTTTCTTATTTACTAATTCACTCTTAAAGACATTCTTTTGTGTTCTTTGAACTCTTTCATATTGAGCTTCTGAAATTATATTTGTTTCTAATTTTTTGTCTAATATTGAAGTCATTAAATCTTTTAATGTAATTCCATGTTTTTCAATATAGATTGAGTTTTCTTTTTGATACATTGCACAACGAAGAAAAGCTCTTGCTTCTTCCTCAGTAGAAAAAGATTTTTCTATATGTTTTCTTTTTAGAGTTACAGGATCTGTATCATAATATTGTCCTATCCATTTGTTTCTATCAGTTCTAAAGTAAACACTTCCTTCATCACTGCCTTTTTTTCTTGCCATTAACATTTTCTCCTTTCTATAATATATAAAAAGTTCAATTTTGAACTTTTCTAAATTATAAATGAAAAAGGGAGTAAAAAGTCTAAAAGAATAGATGTTTCTAAAAAATTCCAATTAAGACCAAATTTTAAGCAAAGTAAAAAGCTTGTAATAATTGATACAACTGAATTTGAAGTGCATAAAATTTAAAATTCACGTTCGAAATAATAGAATATAGAGAACAATATATTCTATAAGTTCTCTAACACACTAGAGAACTTTATAAAAGTTCTCGTGTGCCAAAGGAAATTCTTTCCTTTGGAAACCTTAAAAAAGGATAGACAAAATAAGTCTATCCTTTAATATGTTACATTTGTTTTGTAAATATTGTAAAAACTTGTAGAATAATCATCTTCTACATAGTAATCTATTCTATATGTTCCATTACTGTAAGAAAGCTTAGTATTAGAATTTAACCAACTTTCAGAAGGTATATCATATACATTTTTAAATTCAAAAGATTCAATTTTTGATTTAGTATTTACATATTTTGCTAATGATGAAAAATCATCATAAATGTAAAACATTACTTTTCCACTTATATTAAATGAACCATCATTATTTAAACGTAAAGAAATATCTATATATTCATTTGAAGTTTTATCTATATACCAATTAGTCCATCTACCATCATATTTCCATACATTTCTTGTTTCTATATAAGTGCTTGTTGCATTTCTTTTACCCATAACTTTTGATAGTTCAACAGCCTTATTTAATTGAGACTTTCTATTTCCAGCATTTATTCCATTACAATTAATATTATCGGGAACATTTTCATAAACTTTAAGAGCATTAGAAAAATCACCAGCTTCTATAAATTCTTCGCCTCTATGAGCACATGAGTTAATGTAATATGTGTCAGAGTCACTATATCCATTTGCTTTTTTAAACTGATCCATTGCATAGCTATATTTTTTTGAATTATAATAACTAATACCATATTTATAATGAATTTTTTTCTCGGTATCATTTAAACCTTCCATCTCTAAATTCTTAATTTTCTTTAATGTTGTAAGCGCGTCTTCAAATTTATTTTGTTCTAAAAATTCTAATGAAATGTTATAATAGCATTTGTCTAATAACGAATCTTTGTCATCTTTTTCTTTAACTTTTAATAAATATTCAACAGCTGCACTGAATTTCTTTTCACTAATATATATTAAGGCATTATTATAAATACACTCATTTTTTAAGTTTTTTGATTCGTCATTAGAATTTGTAATAGTATCTAGAATATTTATAGCTTCTAGATAATTTTCTGTATTATATAACATTAATGCTTTAGAATACTTAATCTTATAATCTATTAAATTGCGTTCATCTTCTTTATTTTTTAGAAAATTAGTAATAATATTTAATTTATTATAGTAAGTTGCAACTTTTTCATATTGCTCAGATTCATATGAATTATTTACAGCTTTTATTAAAAGATTTGGATAAATTATAAGATAACCAATAATTGAAGTTACAATAATTATGGTAGTAGTTAGTAATAATATTATTATTTTCTTTTTATTATTTGTTTTTTTATCTTCTTTTACTACAAGTAATGCTTTTTGATTTTCTATATTTTCCATAAAATTAGCTCCTTTTACCAGTATATATTAACATAATTTTTGCTTTTTTTCAATATTTATATTAAATATTCAATAATTTATAATTATATTTGATAGTTTAATATAATAACATTAATAAATACATATTTTATTTCATATTATTTAATTTTATCTAACGACAAACTACACGCAAAAATATGTAAGAAATACTACTTTATGATGTTGTCGTGTATTCCCGCAACCATAAATGAGGCTTTTAGCCTCGTTTTTTTATTTTTAATTTACATGTTATATTAACTATATTTTCCCAAATTCAAAAATTTGTGTATAATTTATATAATTTTATTATGTATTCTTGACATTTTTTTTTTTTAGTGTAAACTCTCTCCTGAAAGTGGGTGAAAAAATGGAAAAGAAAAATAAAAATCTAGTAATAGCAATAATAACATTAGTATTAATTTTAGCAATTATATTAATAATTGCAAATATAAAAAAAGATGATAACAAAGCAATATCAGAAAAAGAAATTACTTTTGGAAATGAAATATATAATTTAACATCATATAATAATAATATAATTAAATATAAAAATTGGATTATATATAGTGGTGGTGTTAATTTGGCTAATGGATTATTTGGTAAGAAGATAGAAGGTATATATAAGTATAATATTGACAATGGTCAAATAATTTGTTTATCTAACTATAATGGTTCAAACTTTAATATTATTGACGATACTTTATACTATATAAATGAATTTGGAGAAATAAATACTATAAATGTAGATACTAATGATCAAAAAAAACGTATAACATGGATAAATAGTTCAGAGTATGAAGCATCAAATTTATTGATTTATGATAATAGTATATTTTATACTGACAATAATGGATACAATATATATAAAACTGATTTTAATGGTAGTAAAAGAACACTTGTAGCAGAATATACAACAGGTTCTTTTCAAATTTATAACAACTTTATATATTATCGTGAAAGTCAAACTTGCAAATTATACAGAAAAGATTTAACAAATGATTCTCAATGTGAAAATATTTTAGATGATGCTATAAATGAATTTTATGTTGAAGATGAAAAAATTTATTATATAACTGGTGACTCTTTAAGAGTATATGATATTTCATCTAAATTTAATAATGTAATTATCAAAAATATTACATCTAACTTTGTTATTAACGATAGTTGTATATATTTTTATTCATCTAATGATAAATCCTTAAAACAATATAATATAGAAAACGGAGAAGAAAAAAATTTAATAGATAATTTTGAAAAAGATATATATAGAATTCAAATGTATAATAATATTATTTTTTACAGCATAACTGCAAATAGTTCATCAGCACAAATTTTATATTATGATATTGATGAAGGGAAAACAAATGCTATAAATTTAAAAGATAATTAGAAATTTATTAATTTTTTATTATGAAAGCATTGATTTATTTAATTTTGAAGGAGGATTTTATGGATAAAAGAGAAGAATTTAACGAAATGAGACTTGAAAATGGACTTTTTAAGAGGAAAAAAGTTAGTAATGAAGACTACAAAAAATATCAAGAATTAATAGATTCTGGTAAAGAACTACCAGATAATATTAAATATGATATTTATATGGGCGGTTTTTATGAAAAAGAATTAAAAACAGATTTTACAGAAAAAGAAATATTTGAATATATTGGTTATAAGCAAATAAAATTACTTTCCACTATAAAAAATTGTGTTTTATTTTTCGTTGTATGCTATATTTTATCGTTAATTTTTCAAATAATAGCATCACTATCAATAAATTTATAAAAAGTAAATATATTTACTATTATATAGTTTCTTATAATATAAAAGACAAGGAAATTTCCTTGTCTTTATTATCTCTCACTTTTTAGTTTACTACCATACACATTAAGTACATATTCAA
>CANQQQ010000058.1 GCA_947626025.1 uncultured Clostridia bacterium | reverse complement strand
ATTTCGCGGTTTAGATTAATGGATATAACAGTTCCACTAAACATGCGAATGCAATCGATACTACAGTGAGAATAACAACAGCAATCACAATCGTATTTGCATCGTATTCATTATCGGTCATCGCGACCAATTCATCTTCGGTGTAAATACGGTTGACAATTTTCTGGCTAATCACCGTAAGCAGTGCATAAGCAGCTATAATAACGAACAGTATTAACATTTTTATCAACCTCCTATTATAGGATATGTTTTTCTTGCGAGGTGCTAGCATCGCTCCTTCACTTCGTTAAGTGAGAAAAAAAGAAAGGAGCATTACGCTCCTTAAAACAGGATAGGATCGGCAGCTTCCCGATTGTGGATATCCACGTGTCCGCCATGAACATGAACGTCCTGACCAATATTATCAATATGGTTCTCAACGCTATATTCATCGCAGAGGATGTGGATCCCATGGGAGTGCAGAATCTCTGACCCAGGACCGTATGCTCCATCTTTGAACATATAAACTCCAGTACCAATCATACCAAGGATTAATACGATGACGATAATAGCTTTCTTCATTTTTATTAACTCCTTTATAAAATTGATTAAGGTTTGTTTACCTTTCTTCTATTATAGGGCATGTTTTTCTTGCGAGGTCGGTTTATCACATTTGTGATTCACAGACAAAAAAAATAAGGGTTTGTGGTCTTCGAACCCACTCCTTTACCGGATCGTAATCCAGTAATGTACTACCTTTATACGATTTCTTGCTGTACTCAGCTCCCCTCATTAGAGGCTATGTAATTTTTGCGGCAAAAAAATAAGGCCATGTTTTACAACACAGCCTTATCAGATCGTTTACAGAATCCGCATCAGCCGGCCAAAAGCCTTCGACGCGATCACACGAGTCTGTTCATACTCCAGAATGAGCACTAAACCGGCGCCATACGCTACAGTCTTGAGCACGTTGTTCGGATCAAGCTTCGGACGATTCCCCTTAAGACTCGCCTTAATCTTGACTAACTTCTCCAACGCCTCAACGTCTTTAGAATATGAATCGTACAGATCTCCCTCATTCAGATTATGGATAGCGTTCTCGATGACCTTATCGATCTCGGGCTTTTCCTTCTCCTTGTGAAACAGCATTCTTACACCTCCTTTCGATCCTATATGATTGGCTGTAATAGTTGCGAACCATTCAGACTCAAATATAGGATCGAAAGGCGTCGGTTTTAAAATTTTCACGAATTTTGCCCCCGGGAAATTTCAACATTTGAAATATCTTTTACTTTCAACAGAAACTGTTTGTTAGCCGGTATCTCATCAATCGGAACGTTAAGATTGATTCTGTACCGGTCAGTCTCTGGATCAGATGTATCTATTTCTAAAACGCCATCTCCAGCATAACTTGTAGAGGTCAATCCCAAAATAACACCAAGGAAAGTATCGATTGCAGTAATGGTTCCTAATACTTCCTGCGCATAAGGAAATCCCCAAATCTTAGCAAGAGCAAAATATAATGTTCCAACAGCAGGAAGAAGCAGTTGAGCTATCCATTTGAGAATATCGTATGTCTTTGAACTGAATTGCATCTAGTCATCACCATCCATATATCTAACAGTATTAATGTTTAGTAGAACTATCATATCGTAAGCTCCGCTTAAGATGCCGAACTCATCAATGACGCATGTATAACCTTTTTCGCGAAGTTCTCTTACATAAGCTTCCGCTGGATCTGGAGCTCCACGTATTAGAATATCTCGGTATAGATCAACACGTTCCTCATGAGAAGGACCTATAAGAGCATACTTTGGATATACTACATCGCATTTTTTCTCTGGTTTAGACCCGCTTACTATTAGTAGTTTGTTTCCGCAAATATCGTTTGTATCGATAACGTACAGAGGAGTATATTCATGTATCAGTAAACGACTATATGGATTCATGACGAACCTCCAGTAAACTGCTTAATCGGTAGTTGATCGACAGTCCTCATAACTCTTTCGGCTGTTCCGTTTCCACCGAGTTGTCGATAAGGCTCATATAAATATTTCTTCAAATCTTCATACTCTTCGTTTGAGATCCACCCACGTTCAATGTACCCCATTCCAAGAGTAATAATACGATCATGAGCAAGGCCGAGAATCATCTTGGTTTTTACATCTTTTCTATCTAGCTTTTTGGCGATGACAGTCCACAGACCAGATGATGCAAGTACGGAACATAGTATCGTAATGAACATTTCTAAAAACTTATCCAACTGAGGCAACGTTCATCACCCCCTCTAGATTAATAGTTTCTCCAGACCATCGGGAACGTAAAGCCATGCTTCGTCACCTAAAATATCGTGTGCTGCCGCATAAATTTGTACCCCATAGTCCGCTATAAAGTTGCAGATCCATTCTTCTGCTTCAACCCAGAATTCCTGTCTTACCATCCTGTGAATATCGTCAAGAAGATTGAAACTGATCATTGCTGCATGACCGAGTTCGTGAATCAATACTCTGTTTAGAAAATCGCCATATAGATGATTTGCCAGGTAAATAGTGTTTGAAGTTGGATCTGTAGTTGCAACTGTAAGATGACCGGTTCTGTCTATAAGGAACGCCGATAAAGGTTCGACATAGACTACTTTCCATAAATATCCGTTAAGGAAGAACGGAGTAGTCGGTCTCACACTGTAAGTTCACCTACCAGATTTTGCAGATCCTGTTTAATACGCTTCTTCTGATCCGTATCAGCAGTCTTCCACATCTCTCTGATTGTAGCCATCATTGAGAGGACATGCTCTGTAGTAGCGGCAGACATCTCATCCTTATCAGCTTTATCACCAGTTTGGGTGTAATGACGACGAGCCATCTTCCAGTCTTTATACGCTTTGCCGTTGCGGTATTCCATCGGATCTTCTGTCATGGAATCGACCCACATTCCAGAAGAAGGGCTATACCCGCTAGACGAAGAAGACGAAGAAGAACCGCTCCCAGAACCAGACGAGCCATTACTGCCCTGGCCTGACCCAGAAGAATTGGACCCCATAGAAGAACCAGAGCCGCCAGAGTAACCGTACATAGAAGAACCAGACTCGCCATAACCCATCCTCATTCCCTGTAAATATCGGTCTACATAGGGCATCTGTTCCATCATTTGATCTGTATAGCCCATGGTATAACGTCCGGTCCTGGCGGAACGATTAGGATTGTAGCCCATAGTCATGTCAGATTGCTCTTCCATGGCTTCAGAAACATGCTTGTAGTAACATGCCTGCCAGCAAAGGGATTCCGCTTCAGCAAGGTCTTTGATCATATCAACTGCTTCCCCAAGTTCCTTTGCGTCAACAGTTTCCTTGCCACGAGATACTTCACTCTCACACCATTCTACCAGGCGTTCTTTCATTTTCTTAAGAGGTTGCAGCTTCTCTTCGATTTCCTTATGCACAAATATCACCCGACCCTTCCAATACGCAGAGATGATCCAGCAGCAACTGTTACAGCGTTTGTACCATTGTTTACGATTGTTACAGACCCGGTACCAAGTTTGAAACAGCAGTTTGTAGTGGTATTGATAGCAATGCTGCGAGAAACATTTGTAAGATCGGCCTCAGCAGCAGGTGATGCATTCATAACGCCTTCCTGCATCGGAGTACCGTTGAACGCGATTTCAAGCTGTAGTGGCGCTGTTCCGCTAATGTTTCCTGAGAAGTCTACTAAATATAAGCCATTACCTTTGAGATAGATGGCTCCATTGTAGGCATACTCCGAGCACCCAGTCTTTCGGAACAGGTCGAAGGTTAACGACTGGCCTGCTTCAAGAGTCTGGGCAGTCTGATTGATTGCTACAAGCATTGTTAGACCTTCTTTCATTGAGATAGGATTTTACATAGAATATAATGTGGCTAATTCTCTTCGACTGAAAGTCGAGTTGGCCGGAACGGCTTTTCGACTCATACGAGTTTTGAATTAGTCGTTAGGGGCGTATCCGCCGTAGGACTCAGGGACGAGATCAGGAAGGCCGCATTCGTTAATCAGAATATCGGCTACCTGCTGCTTGAGCTTCTGCGGTACATCCTTAAAAGTATTCTTGCCAAGGATGATACGATTGGCAAACAGAGTGGCGATCATTGCTTTCACCTCCTCCTTCTCAAAAATATCGCTACTAAGCCCGGCCATAGACTACTCAAAAGCCTCCATTCCAGCCAGACTGACCGTTGCAGCATCCATTATTGGTCTGATAGCAGTACGGATTCGCTACGGTGTAGGCGGGAACGGGAGCCGGACGAAGCGCCTGAAGTAAATATGCGTTCTGTTCTGCCTGGGAAGAACGAAGATCGCACTTGTCTAAAGCGGCCTGAAGCTGGGCGATTTGCTGGTCTTTACCCTGCATCTGAAGCGAAACCAGTTCGTCATGAAGCTGACGATAGTTTGCATTGCAGTTTTGCATTGCAGCCTGGTTTGCCTGCTGAATCGCAGTAGTAATAGCGCAAGTGTCAGTCGCTCGCTGATAATTGGCCTGTGCGAACTGGGATTCCAGGTTGCAGCAACATTGCTGAATCTGCGCCTGTAAAGCATTCTGATTCTGCATGTTCGCTACGGTATTGGCCTGAATAGCCTGCTGGATGCCCCAACCGGTTGAAGTAATGTTGGTGTTCAGACCGTTGATCTGATTGAGCTGATCATAGCCGAGAGAGCATATGCCATTCTCAATGCCGTTAAGCTTGTTGATCACGGACTGATTGTCAAAGCCACGCTGGATGGCCGCTTCGACAGCCTGAGTACCGCAACCTCCTGAACCAGAACCATCGGAATAGCCGTTAGAGCCATATCCTCCACGTCCCCAGCCGAAGAGTGCGAAGAGAATGATCAGTACCCACCAACCATTGCCGTCGCCCCAGCCAGAGCCAGAACCTTTATTGTTATCGGTTACTGCTGCAATATCGGCGAGAGAAACACCGTTACCACCAAACATAGCGGTTTACCTCCTAAATATGGAATTGGTTTTTAGCCATCTCTAATGCCTTTTGCGGAGTCACTCCCTGAGACGCGCAAATATTCTGCGCCATCTGGATACCAGCTTGTTCATCCCCGGATTGTAATATTTGTAGGAACTGATGCCCCATTGGAGAATTTGCAATCTGAGGATTCTTCTGAAGGAGTAAGAGAGCCAATTGCTTAGGATCCATCGGATTGTGACTCCTTTCTTTTACGAGCCCGATTCTGCGTAAGAGCCTCTTCTAAACGATTAAGACGCTCATACACTTCATTCATTGGATCAGAAGTAGATGGCTGAGTAGGTGTCTCCTGATCCATAGAATATCGGACGGTGAGCAACTGCCCGTTTTGATTCCAGACTTTCAGATAGATTGCTGAGAAATCTTTTGTCAGAAACAGACAGGGCACTCCATTCATTGGCACTTCATCTAACCTTACCTCATTGATGTCTGAAATATAGCGTCCAGAGAAACCTTTAGGTTGTTGGTTGTATTGTGGTTGAGGCTGTTGCTGTGGCATGAATTGAGGAGTTTGGGGTGGTTGATAAGGTGGATAATAATTTTGACCGGGAAATTGATTCATAAATATCTCCTTCTTATTCAGTTTTGAAGATGGTTGTTACGGACTCGCACGGGCTCT
>CANQQQ010000057.1 GCA_947626025.1 uncultured Clostridia bacterium | reverse complement strand
TAGAACCGTTGATATTGTAACACACACACACACACACACACACACACACACAATATTCCTTAAAGGATTTAAAAATATAATATGTTAGATAGGGACACAACGCTGTTGTGCCCCTACTTTGCGTATAACTGTATATACCGCAATATAATAAATTAATAAATTTACAGAATGCTAAAACTCAATTTCGAACAATTTGTAAAGAATAAAATTACAGCGCCCTCTCGACACGCTCGAGATTCCCTATAATTTTATTCTTAACAAATTGTAACTTCAACATCGTTTAAAGCATTCCTCAATTGATTAATTTATTATATTGCTTATAAATGAACAACATAAGAAAGGGAGGGCAAATTATGAATTACAGCAAAAAATTGAAAGAAAAACAAAAGAAAATACTGCTAGGAGGTACACTTAGTGTACTGATAATTATAATGCTAATTTTAGTAATTAAATTAGCAGGATTTTCTATGCCAATAAATACATTAGCAAATATAAAAAATTATATATCTAAAGTATTTTCTGGAGACCAAATAGATTTGATAGATAATAGTATTTCAGTTGACACAACAGGAAGACTTGAAAATACAGATAGAGAAACATATATTTATACAGCAGAAGACTTATGCACCTTTAGAGATGATGTAAATGCAGGAAATGACTATGCAGGAAAAAGTGTATATTTAATGGATGATATAGATTTAAGTTCAGTATGCGGAGAAGACTTAGGAATTTCATGGATTCCGATTGGAGTAACAGGAGCTACGACAGGAATAGAGTTTGCTGGAATCTTTGACGGAAATTATCATACGATAGATAATTTATATATTGATAGTAGTACATATGAATATGAAGGGTTGTTTTATGGAAATACAGCAACTGGAATCATACAGAATATAATATTAAGCAATGTATATATTTATAATAAGTATTCAAGTCGGACCACGTTCAGGTGGAATCCTAGGAAGGAGTAATTTTGGATGTGTCATAAATTGTGGAGTTACAAGTGGAACTATAACAACTTTATCATCAAGTGGCTATGCAGGTGTATCAGGTATTTGCTCTGTTAATGAAGGAACAGTTTCTGGATGTTTTAATAAAGCACAAATAACTTCAAATGGTTCTTCAACCGAGTCTTACATTGGTGGAATATCATGTTCAAACTATAATATCATAGCAAATTGTTACAATAAAGGAAATATTATTACCACATGTGCTTCTGGAAATACTTATATAGGAGGTATAAGAGGATGTATAGGATGGGCTAGTTCTTATAGTGATTCAGTAATGAACTGTTATAATACGGGAATTGTATCGAGTAAAGGATATGTAGGTTCAATCGTAGGAAATGCAACTAGAGGTACAACAATAAGTAATTCATACTATACAAATACAACAAGTAATAAAGCATATACAACAAGATCAAGCTATGGTTCTCCAACAGTAAGTAATGTTCAACAAGTTACAGAAGAGGAACTAAAAACTTACGCCCCAACTCTAGGCATAGAATTTATAGAAGACAAATGGAATATAAATGAAGGGTATCCAATCCTATGGTGGGAAGGTCCAAGATTAAAATTAACTAAAAATCAAGCATATATTAGTAAAGATGAAGAACTACAATTAAACGTTGTAGGGGCGAGCAGTGCTTGCCCAGAAGAAATACTAGAAGGAATATTAAAAGGAGAATTTGAGTGGACCTCTAGTAATGAAGATGTTGCGACAGTTGACCAAAATGGAAAAGTAACAGGTAAAAAAGATGGGTATACAACAATATATGCACGTCATAGAACAGATGGGTTATATGCAATGTGTGTAGTAAATGTAGCAAAAGATACAGCTACTCCACAAATAGCAACAGGAAATGGCTTCACAGCATTATTAAAATCAAATGGAAAAGTATATACGATAGGAAATAACGAAAAAGGACAGTTGGGCTATAAAAACGCAATAAATGTAAGTAACCCTCAAGTTGTCCACACAGATATCGACACAGAATTAACAAACGTAAGAAAAATAGCAGTAGGTTCAAACCATGTATTAGCACTAACAAATGATGGAAAAGTATATTCATGGGGAGATAATGAAGACTCAAAATATGCGACACCAGTATTAGGAACAGATGGAGCAAGTTATTTAACAAATATAGTAGATATAGATGCAGGAGGATATGGATCAGTAGCCCTAGATGAAGACGGAAATGTATATGTATGGGGAAAAGGAGAAAATGGAGAGCTAGGAAATAATAGAACAGAAGACTCAAATATACCAACAAAAGTAACAGGAGTAAAAGATGCAATACAAGTGTCAATGGGAAATGGACATGTAGGAGCATTAACATCAGATGGAGTAGTTTTCACATGGGGATTAAATACAAATGGACAATTAGGAATAGGTTCTACAACAAATGCACTATATCCAACAAGAACAGCACTAGATGTAACAGAAATATCATTGGGGGGATATCATACTGCGATAAAGAAAATAGATGGAAAATTATATGTAGCAGGAGCAAGTACGTATGGAAGATTAGGACTAGGAACAGAAGTAACAGGAAACCAAACAACATTTACTGAGGTAAACCTAGATGAAATATTAACAGATGGAAGCAAAATAAAATATGTAAAATCAGGAATAGCAAATACAACAATATTATTAAGTAATGGAACAGTCTGGGAGACAGGCTTTAATTTGCATGGAGAATTAGGAAATGGAACAAATATAACTTCTACAACATTTGTACAAGGACTAACAGAAGAAAATACACCAATACAAAATGTATTAACCATAGGAAAGAACATGGGAAATGTGGAAGGATCAGAAACACTAGGCTATGGACTAGATACAGCATTAATATTAGAAAATGGAGACATATATACAACAGGAAATAATGAATATAGACAAATAGGAAATAATGACACAAAAGATACAACATATTATACAAAGATGTGGTATGCATATTTAGACTATGAAGAGAAATCAGTAGAGATAGAAGGAACACAAGGATATCAAATAGATAGAGAAAAAATAAGATATATCCAATCAGTAGTAAATGCATATAATAATGAACCATTATTAGAAGTAGGAGAAGTGAAATACAAAATACAAGATACAACTTTAGCAACAGTAAGTAGTAGTGGATATATAACCGCAAATGAAGGGGTAACAGGAGCAACAAAAGTAGAGATAGAAGATACAACTAATAAATATAAAGCATACTTTACATTAATAGTAAATAAATTGCAAAACACAGACACAGTAACATATATCTATGACTCACAAGATATGTGTGAATTTAGAGACTCAGTAAATGCAGGAAATGATTATGCAGGAAAAACAGTATATGTAATGGCAGATATAGACATGAGTGATGTTTGCTCATCAAGTATAGGTTCATGGGAACCAATAGGAACATATGTAGATGAAGAAGGAAATGCAGTATATTTCCAAGGAATCTTTGACGGAAATTATCATACAATAGATAATTTATATATGAATAGTAATAAATATATATATTTAGGATTTTTCTTAAGAAATAAAGGAATTATACAAAATTTAATACTAGATAATGTAGATATTTATGGTTATAGGACAGGAGTAAATGATTATGTATATGTAGGAGGAATAGTAGTAGAGAGTAGAGCTGGAAGTATAATAAATTGTGGTATAAATGGAGGAAGTATAACAGCTAAGAATACTACAGCAATTACTTCAGGATGGAGAGTTATAACCGCTGGCGGAATAGTTTCAACACAAGTCAATACAAAAATAATTAATTGTTATAATAAATCAGAAGTAAAAGCAGAAACTTATAATGTATATGCAGGACAAGCTGCTGCACGTTCAGGAGGAATTATAGGAGGAACTAGTGGCAACTGTCAAGTAGAAAATTGTTATAATACAGGTAATATTGATGCGATTGGTAGAAGTGTATATGTAGGAGGGATACAAGCTGATGTACGAGGTAAAGGTAATATAATGAATAAATGTTACAGTATAGGAAATGTAACAGGTACTGCGGCTAGATTTTGGAGAGTAGGAGGAATTATAGGATTAAATGGTACTGATGGAAATCCAATTTCAATATCAGGTTCATATTGCGGTACAGGTTCAAGCTATTCACAATACTATGGCTCTAGCGAAACATCATCAACATCAGGAAGGATAAATCCAACGGAAACCTTAAAAACCTACGCCACAACTTTAGGCTCAGCCTATGAAAATGACGACTGGAATATAAACGAAGGTTATCCAATTTTATGGTGGGAAGCACCAACAATCCAATTAAATAAGAGACAAGCATATATAAATAAAGGCGAAGAATTACAATTAAGCGTTGTAGGGGCGAGCAGTGCTCGCCCGCTAGAAGAGCTACAAAATATTACAATCACAGATTTTAAATGGACGAGTTCAAATGAAGACATAGCAACAGTTACAGATGGGGGACTAATAAAAGGATTAAAAGAAGGATACACAACAATATATGGAAAATACAATGATGAACAAGGAAGAGAACTATATGCAATGTGTATAGTAAACGTAGCAGGTGAAAGCCAAGTAGCGATGCCACAAGTAGAGACAGGAGAAAATTTCACAGCAATATTAAAACCAGATGGAACAGTATGGACAATAGGAAATGGAGACTATGGTAAAAAGGGAACAGGAAATACAGAAGAAAGCATAGACCCACAACAAGTAAAAATAGATGAGAATACATATTTAACAAACGTAGTAAAAATAGCAGTAGGAGCAAACCATGTGTTAGCATTAACAAAAGATAGAGAGGTATATGCATGGGGAGACAATACTTATGGACAACTGGGTATAGGCTCAACAGAACCTAAAAACTATGCAACAAAGGTAGCAGGAGAAGGAGGCTCAAGTACACTAGAAAGAATAATAGATATATCAGCAGGACAATATGGAAGTAGTGCAATAAATGAATTCGGTTGGGTATATGCATGGGGAAACGGAAGCAATGGAGAAATGGGAAATGGAACAACAGTATCAAATAATGCACCAACCAAGACAGTATTAAATAATGGAATAACAGTATCAACAGGAGCAGGACACAATGTAGAATTAGCGCAAAACGGAAAAGTATATACATGGGGAAGAAATAATGCAGGACAATTAGGAATAGGAAATTTAACAAATAATGCAACAGTATTAAGAGCATTTAACAAAGCAACAGAAATATCAGCATCAGGATGCGAAACAATAGTAAAAGACATGGATAATAAAGTATATGTAGCAGGATTAAATACAGCAGGTCAATTAGGAAATGGAAACTATTCAAATATACAAACACTAACAGAGACAAAACTTCCAGAAGAAGCAGTTTCTAAAACAATAGAAGGAACAGAAACAGAAGAAACACAGGAAATACCAGCAGAAAATCCAGTCAAGTACATAAAAGCAGGAACAGGAACAATAACAATACAATTAAAAGACGGAAAAGTATATACAATAGGGTTAGGAACAAGAGGACAACTAGGAAATGGAGAAAAGCAAAATAAGATAGAATTTGTAAGAGCCCAAGCATATTTAGATTGTAGAGAAAACTTAAATGTAGCAACAGAAGAAGGAGAAGAAGTAAATAACGATTTAAATAACACATTAATAATAGGAAGAAGTACAGGAGAAAGTGAAACCCTAAATATAGCAACAATAAATGAAAACGGAAGAGTATATACATCAGGAGCAAATACAAATGCACAGATAGGAAATCATAATAAAGAAGATATAAGCTATTTTATGCCAATGGGATATGTAGTAGTAGATTATCCAGAAGAGATAAAAATAATAGAAGGAGA
>CANQQQ010000056.1 GCA_947626025.1 uncultured Clostridia bacterium | reverse complement strand
GTTGTATCAGTTAAGAATATAAAAATTTCTACTACAAGTTCAAATGAAGTAATTGAAGTAGTATTATCAAGTGAAGTTAAAGAACCTAGATTTTATTTAAATGGTGTATTATTAGCAGATGCAAAAATTTCTAACAGTGGAACAGATAAAAATGTTTATACTATAACTTTAGATAGTAAAACTTTAAAAGAAAATGAAGAAAATACACTAAGAATAACAAATGAACAAGCCACTTTTGATCAAACTGAAAAATTTATATACAGAAAAATGATAGCTCCAACTGAAGCATATGTTGCAGCTGAATCAGGAAATAAAAAGAATGAAGTTAATGCATCAAATGTAAATAATACAAAAGTAGAAGTTTTATTCGAAGAAGGAAATGAAAATCTTCTTCCTATATCACTTGAAATTAAAATAACAGGAAAAGACTCTGATGGCAAAGAAAAAAATTACACTACATCTAAAACTTTAAAAACTAAAGAAACTGTAATAGCATTTGATAATATTGATTTAAGTGGATTTGCAGAAGGAAGTTTATCTATAACAGCATCTGTATTAGATAGTGAAGGAAATTATGCTGTTTCAGATGCAAGTGATATTGAAAAATTTGCAGATGCACCTATTATTAAATATACAACTGCAAGTCGTATTAATCAAAAAGCATTTAGTATATCAGGTTTATCATCAACTAATGCAGATGATACATTTTATTATTTAGTAAAAGAATCTAAAGCAAATGCTCCATCAGTAGATGAAGTTCTTAATGGAAATTCTTCTACAGGTAGTGCACTTAGTAGCATTAATTATGATGAAGGTATCGCTGATAAAGCTTATGTAGTATATCTTGTTGCTAAAACAAAAACAGGAACAGTATCAACTTCAGTATTACCTATAAAAATAGCTAAAACTACTGCAAGTAAAATAGATACAGTTACAGATTTAAAATTAGTAACTGGTACAGAAGCTACGTATTCTTGGAAATATGATGAAGAGAAAAATAATGGTTTAATTGAATATAAAATAGTTTTAAAGAATTCAGATGAAATATTAGCTGAAAAACTAATAAAAAGAGGAGAAACAAAGGAAGTTAACTTCTTTGATATTCTTAAAGAGCAAAAAGCTGGTTCTTATACAATAGAAGTATATGCCATAGCTGATAATGTTGATTATCAAAATTCTGATTCAGTATCAACTACTTATACATTAGCTGCTGTAACTTCTTCAGTAACTTTAAATACATTTAGTACTGCAAAACCTACTTTATTAACATGGAAATTAGCAAATAATGCTAATACAACAGTTATAAAAAATTATACAGTTAAAGTTGCTAAATATAATAATAATGCTGAAAGCGGAAAAGAATATGATAATATTGTAGCTTCAAAAGAAGTTACAGACACTGAATGTGATATTGCTGATTTAGTATCAAATTATGGAGCAGGAACTTATGCATTTATAGTAACAGCTAATCCACAAGATGATGAATTAAAAGCAAGTGTATCTTCTACTGATCCAGTTAAAAATAGTGGTGTAAAATATCATCAAGGTGAAGGAATTAAAGATTTATCAAAAAATAAAGTTGAAGGAAATAAAGTTACTTTAAAAGCAACTGGATTAGACACTAGTATATTTGATGGTGCATCAGCTGTAACATATAAATTATTTTATAAAAAATCTGCAGAGCAAGATTATTTAACATCAATAAATAGTATTACATTTGATACAAATGGTATTTATACAACAAATGTTGCTTTAGATTATGGAACAGAATACTCATTTGTTGTTGAAACTACTATTAACAATAAAAAATATTATTCTAATGAAGTAACAGCAGCAACTGAAGTTGCACAACTAAAAACAACAAATGCTGTTAAATTTGTATCATATACTGAAACATCACCAATAAATAAAATACCTACTCTAACTAATAATCAAATAACATATAATGATGGAATATTATATATCAAAGATGGAACAGCAGCTGTTGTATCATATTCTTCAGATGTTTATCCAGAAGTTAATAATATAATAGATGTATTAAATCAAATGGAAAAAGATGATACAATAAAAATTGAAGATACAATTAAAGAATTAACATTAGATACTTCAAGTATCGATAAAGATAAAACATATGATTTAAGTAATGTTTCAAAAGATGCTATTCTTACTGTAACAGGTTCTTCAAGTTATAATACAATAATAAAAGGTGAAATTAAAAAAGTTATATTACAAGGAACAACACCTAGATTCAATTTATCTGGACTAACTGTTACTGACGGAATTACAGTTTCTCAAACTGGTAGCATATTAACAGTTGATGATAATGCTAAATTATTATTAACAAGTGTTAAGACAATTACAATAAATGATGTAGAATTAAATACAGCAGATACAAATTTAGGAAATATTACAATAAAAGATGGAAGATTTATTTTAGTAGGAAATACTAATGCAAAAAAAGGATTAACAATTGATTCTAGTAATTCAAATAAAATAGTAGAAGTAGAATTTACTTCAAATATACAAGCAGCATTAACTATTACAGCTAATTCAGAAAATAGTATTAAATTATATACAAATACATTTGCTATTACTACCTTAAATATCAAAAAAGGAAAAGTTGATATAACAAATGCAGACTTTACAAAAATTACTTTTGGTGATAAAACAAGCAAAGAAAATGATAAAATTATCTTAGTAACAAATGGTAGTGCAGAAGAATCTGTTAATGATACAGAAATTTCAAATTCTGCTACTGAAGTAAAAGGTTTAGATATTACGTTAAAAACTAGTACTGCAGATGAAGCATCTTATTCAACATTAAAAGATAGTGGAGAAATAACAATAACAATGAAGAAAGCTGGAAAAACAGTTACTATTGAAAAAGTAGAAGTTGAATAATATTTATAATATAACAAAGAGGATTTATTATTTAAATCCTCTTTGTTATATAAATAAGTATAGCGTTCAAAAAATTTCATAAATAATAGCTTAACACTTGTCATCAAGTATTAAGCTATTTTTCTTTTCATCTAGACTTTTTAAGTCTAGGCATTGGCATACTGCCTCAAATATCTATTATCAGTATAGCATTTTGATACAATAAGTCAACAAAGTATCTATTACTTTAATCCTTCAATATCTGTTAATGTAATTTCAGATTCTGCAGGTATAGAAATTTCAACACTATAAGAATCTTTTGTTACTTTTACTTTAGCTTTTCCAAATGCTTGAAGTTTTGAACCAAAAGCATTAAAGTAATCAACAATTGCTTGATAGTCTTCATCTGAGCTACAAGTAATTAGCATTGACTTAGTTAAGCTAGAACCTTTTATAGTTTTACTATTTTCCTTTAAATCTTTTAATTGTTCTACTGTATAATTCATAATTTCTATTTCAGTTGAACTCATATCAATTGGAGCTTTTAGTTTAGTATTAGCTTTAATAGTTATTTTATCACTATTTTTATTTGTACTAACTATAACATTTTTTGAACCAGTTAATTTATCATCGGTAATATCAATATCTCCATTTTCTGTTGTAACTGAAATATCAGCTCCTACTGTTGATTCTTCATTTGCTTTAATAGTTATTTTAGCATTAGAGTTTACAGTTATTTTACCTAATTGGAAATCACCTATTGCTGCTTCATCCATAAATGTTACTTCTAATTCTTTTTTAGAATGATTATTAATGTTTATTGTATTATTTCCAGCTGATTTTATTTTTAATTCATGTTTTGTATTTAAAGTTTCAGATATCTCTAAATCACCTGATGATGAAATATCAATCTCATTTATTGTAGCTTTAGCATTTGCAAGTACAGTTACTTTAAAAGCATTTGTATCTTTACTAACTAATTTAACTCCATCTGATACCTTAATTGGTGCAGAATTATTAAAGTAATCTATTGAAAATAATGCATTATCACCACTTAATATAACTTCTTTAGCTTCTGTAGTACCTATTCTTAAATATTGTTCATAAATATTTCCTTGAATTTCAAGAATTCTAGTTGAACCAACGTTTATTGATCTTGCTGTATCATTTGTTGCAACATTTGCAACTTTAATTGTTACTTTTTCTTCAGTTAAAGAAACTATTGTATCATTATCTTTTAAACTTCTAACTAATTTTTCAATATAATCATTAACTAGTAATTTATCAGGATCATAAAAACTTGATTTATTTTCAGTTGTTACTTTCACACCATCAATCCAAATTTCACTTGCTCCTACATATATTTTACCTTTTCCTGCTTCAGCTGTTGCAGGCATAGCTTTAGTAACTATTAATCCATCGATTGAAGGTAAAGTTTTCTTAGTTGTTATTTGATTAGATAGTGCACTTCTTCCTTCAGCTTCATCTCCGTCTATGTGAACTACTAAAATAAATTTATAATTTGTTCCTGGTTCTAATTTGTCTACGACTATATTTCCATCTTCATCTTTAGTTACATTTTTTCTTATATTTGCTAACTCATAATGTTTTACTGAAGTTTCTGATTCTACTTCACTCCAAACTTCTACATCATAAGTTACTTCACCTAATTTTTCAACAGTTGCAATTTCTGAGTAACTTAATGCTACTTTAGTGTCAGCTATATCTCCAGAAGTTAGTGCAACAGATAATTTTAAATAATCTTTTGTTGTTGAAGTTGCTTCTGAAGCTATTACTTTTCCTTGAGAACTAATTGCTTGAATCTCTGCTTTATAACGAGTATTAACATCTGCTGTTAATGGTAATTCATCTAATTTTATTTCATTTGCGTCTTTTGAAATATTTGTTTTTGTTACCTTTGCTGAAGATTTATACTCTCCTTTATTTGAATCATATTCATAAATTTTTATAGTATAGCTTTTAAATACAGTATTTGTTTTTTCAGAATATTCATCCCATTTTAAAGATACTTTTGATGAATCTGTTTGATCAACAACAAATTTTAGCCCTGTAACTTTTGCTAATTGTGTAACTTCAAATTCAACTGGTTCTGTTTCTTCAGAAGAACTTGAAGATCCATCAGTATTACCCTTTGAAGTTATGGTTACAGAATATTTTCCTGCATTTTTAACTATATTACCTAGAGAATATGAAGAGCTAGTGGTTGTATTTTCACCTACTACTTTTCCACTTTCATCATATACTGTTACTATATATCCGTTAGTTGGAGCACCTTCTTTTGGAGCACTCCATGTAGCACTTAATGAATCATTTACAGATAAATTTGTAACTTTGCCTTCTATTTTTCCATTTGAATCATTTGGAACTACTGCTGTAAGTACATTTGTTGAACGATTTCCAGCAGCATTTTCTACTACAAAATATATTTTATAATTTTTGCCAGATGTTGTACTATTTTCTAACGCATCCCATTCTAATATGTTATTAAATTTATTATTTTCAACTGTTATAGTTTTTAAATTTGGATGATATCTAGTATTCATTAAATCACCTACACTACTTGCATTAGTATTATTATCTGAAATTATATAATGTACTTTAACTATATCACTTCCAGCTTTTGCTTCAAATTGTAATTTAGCATGTTCTGTACCTTCACGCCATGCATTTACTTTTACAGTTTCAGGATGTATCCTATTTACTGCAACTTCTGTTGTAGCTACAACCTTATCAGTATCTGTATTTGCAATTTTTAATTTTAAAGTTACTTTTGATTCTTTATTTGAAGCTACAAAGTTATTTATATAAGATGAAAAACTTACTTGAATCTCTCCTGATTCATCTGCATATTTAGCTATTTTTAAATTACTAGCTGAAATTTCTACATCTTCTCCTTTGCTATTTACATAGTATAATTTAAATGTTGTTTCTTCTTCAGCTCTTCCATTTGGTATAGTAATATTTATCTTACTTGTTGAGCTATTTGTGTCATTAATCATATTATTACCATTAATAGTAAATGAATAATTATATTGTTCTTG
>CANQQQ010000055.1 GCA_947626025.1 uncultured Clostridia bacterium | reverse complement strand
CACTGTATCTCATTATCTAATACTGCTCTTACATCTAATATTCCAAATTTGTCGTTTTTTATATCTTGTTCTGTAAATTCTTTTACATCTAGTTCTACATTTTTTATATCTATATCATCTACTATTGCATTTATCAGTCCTTTGGTTATTTCTTCATTGCCTATGTATCCAAATATTCTCTTGTCGAGTAAGAAGGAAAATTTCGAGTAACTCTTATATTTCCCTCTCCTCTAGGAACTGTACGTGCAATTTTCACTGCATACAGCTCGAGCCTTTAAAACATTTAATTTGTTGTCTTCTGTAAATTAAATGCCACTGTTCGTTTAATTTTCTGAAATCTAGATATTTTCTTTTTTTCCTTTAAGTTTAAAAAGTATTCTTCGTCTAAATATGTATTTTTACTAGTATTTAACCAATAATGTCTAACTATTGGTGTATCAGTAAACCTCTTTAATTCTACTTCTTCGCTCTTAAATACCCAATTTCTATTAGATATTTTGTTCCAATATTTTCTATTAACCCATTTTTTGCCTTTTTTTCTATGTCTTTTTAAAGCCCAATTGTATAATTCTTTGAAAAGATATCCGTCTAAATTCTGAAAAACTTTTCTTGAGCATACACTTTGATGATAATTACTCCATCCAATTATTATAGGGTTTAGTTGTTTTATTAGGTTGGCTTGTTTTGTTGCTTTATTTTCTTTTATTATATTTGATATTTTTTCTTCTACTCCTTTAATACTTTTCTTGTTTGGTTTTATGATTAGTTTTTCTTTATATTTTCTAAAATTCCAACCCAGAAAATCAAATCCATCACTAATATTTGTTATTAGTGTCTTTCCTTCCGATAATTCTAGTCCTCTTTCTTTCATGAATTCTTTTATTATTATTTTTACTTTTTCCAAAACTTCTACTGAAGCACCTGCTACAATAAAATCGTCTGCATATCTTATAAATCTTATATGATATTTATTGTCTTTTATTGGTTTTCCCTTTTTATTAACATTAATTTTTTGATATATAGTATTTTCTAGTTCATTTAATGTAATATTTGCAATTGTTGGACTAATTGCTCCTCCTTGAGCTGCCCCTTTAGTGTTTGGAAATAGTTTCTTGTTAAATATAAACCCTGATTTTAAAAATTCTTTTAATATTTGTTTATTTATCGGCACATTATTCATAATCCATTCGTGTGAAATGTTATCAAAACATCCCTTAATGTCTCCTTCTAGTATCCATTTAGGGTCATTTTTATGTGACAAAGCTTTAAATATGCCTGTCATTGCATCGTGACAACTACGATATCTTCTAAAACCGTAACTGTTTCTATCGCCAACTGTTTCTTCTATTGGTTGCAAAGCTAATAATTGTAGTGTTTGCATTGCTCTATCTGTTTGTGTTGGGATACTAAGGGGTCTCCTTTTACCATTTTTCTTTGGAATATAAATTCTTTTTGTTGGATATGATTTGTAACCCTGTGTTTTTAAATTGATAATTGCATTTATTTTTTCATCTTGTGTTTTCCATACTATACCATCTATTCCTGCTGTATCTTTACCTTTATTACTTGTAACTTTTCTTACTGCTATTGCTTTGGCATAGAATGAATTTGTTAGTAGATATTGTAATCTTTTTACTAAATTCCATTTGTTTAACTTCACAGCTTTTACTATTCGGATTTGTAGTCTCTTAACATATTTTTCTGCTTCTTTCCAGTTTATGTCTTTCCATTTTATGTCTGATAATTTCTCACTTTTCAGTGTCTTTGAATATTTATCACTCATCGTAAAACTAATCCTTTCATAAATTAAAGACCAGTCCAAGTCTGCCCCTTTTCAGGTGGAACAAATTTTGAATTCCTATCTTATACATTACATATAAGCATTCGCTTTTTAGACTTCCTACTCCTACATTACATTGTACCTCATTTGCATTTAGCCTACCTAAATTTATTTAGGAGTAATATAGGGTTATCCGTTTATTTCTAATTAAATAATACTGTTTACTTAGGTTCTATCTATAAACCGGTACAATTGACTTATCGTCCGTTATCCTGTTATTATTCGTTTTCACAATAATAACCATTCTACATTACCTTTTTGGTTATGGTGTTTCAATCACATTTCACCATTTCGACTTAACGATTCTTACGATAGTTCACTTTCGTTAACCATATAAACATTTTCCTAGCAACAGTTACTCTCGTGATTAGAGCACTTGTCACATTGTTACAGTTGCTTAGTACCAAGAGATTGCTCTCAACGCACCAACTGCTAGGAATACTCTAGGATAAAAGAGTCGGATTTTTCCAATTTAATTAGACCGTCGCGGTCGCACAAAAACATAGTCATTTGTTGGCTTAAGCAATTCTCTTATATACATCATCTCCTTATTAAATTTTTTTTACATTTTTTGATAATTTGGCTAGAATTAGCCATCTGATTTGAATTTTTTGAATAAATAAATTTTTCTGTTAGATAAAATATAATTTGAAATATCTAATTTGTTTTATACTAGCATATAATTTTAAAAATTGCAAGATAAACATTATCCACTAATGTAAATTTTTCAACATCTTTAGGACTGAAAATGTATAGAAAAAAAATTATTTTTTTCATCAGTGCATAAAATTTAAGTAATTATATCAAAAAAGTTGAACATATACACAAATCATGTTATAATAATGGAAATGATTTTCAATAAGGAGATAAACATGGCTAGTAAAAGGAATACAGAGCAAAAAGAAATTTTGATAAAATATTTGAAAGAACACAAAAATGAACATCTAACCATTAAACAAATTTCTCTCGATTTAAAAAATAATTTAGGGCTTACAACCATTTATAGGATTATTAACTCCCTAATCGAAGAAGGTACTGTAACAAAAATTCCTTTTGAAAATAAACAAGGTTATTGTTATAGGTATAATTCTTTTGATAATAATTGCAAAAACCATTATCATTTAATATGTGAAAAGTGCAATAAATTATATCATTTTGAAAGCAAAGAGGTTGAAAAGCTTAATAAAGAAGCTATTGATGAAGAGGGTTTTGAAATAAATAATGATAGAGTAATTTTTTATGGTATATGTAAAAATTGTAAATAATTCAAATCTTTAGGAGGAGTAAAACAGTGAATTTTAAAAAGGTAATTTTAATAATTCTAGTAATTTTAATTTTAATTATTGCAGGTATTTTTTTATTTAGTAGTGGATATACAAAAATTCAAAATAATAACAAAATTCAAGTAGTTGTGAGTAATTTTGCCAGTTATGATTTTTTAAGAGCAATTATTGGTGATAATGAAAACATAGAATTAACTTTTCTCTTAGGTCCTGGAAAAGATGTTCATAGTTATGATCCAACTGCTGGAGATCTAATAGCTATACAAAATGCAGATTTGTTTGTTTATATTGGTGGCAAAATGGAAAATTGGTCTGAAAAAGTTTTGAATTCATTAGATACTACAAAGACTAAAATTATTTGTATAGCCGATTATGTAGATACTATGGAAGAACAAGAAATAGATGGCGTTGAGTACGAACATGATCACGTAGATGGTGCATTTGATGAACATATTTGGACATCTCCTATTAATGCAATATTAATGGTAAATTCATTGAGAAATGCAATGATAGAAATTGATAGTGAAAATGCAGAAAAGTACGAAGCAAATGCTAAAAATTACATAGAAAAAATTGAAATTGTTGATATGCAAATACAAAAAATTGTTGATAATAGAGTAAGAAATACATTAGTTTTTGCAGATAAAATGCCAATGCAATATTTTATAGACTATTATGGTTTACAAGTTACTGCAGCATTTTCAGGCTGTAGCACAGAAGCTGAACCATCAGCAAATACTATAGCATATTTAGAGAATAAGGTTAAACAAGAAGGTATACCAGTAGTTTTATATGTGGAATTAAATAATGGCAGAGTAGCAAATACTATAGCAAAGGAAGTTGGAAACGGCTGTGAAGCCTTACAAATCCAGTCATTACACAATGTTAGTTTAGATGACTTCAATAATGGAGAAACTTGGGTAAGTCTTATGACTAGAAATTTAGATGTTTTACGAAAGGCATTACAGTAGTAAATATTTGCATCAAGTTAATTCTTTAATACCATTTATTCTTGCAGACTTAAGCTTATAAATAAAAACTAGAAAATCTAAAATTACTATTGATTGTTACTATTTTTATATTAAAGAAAAAATAAACTTTTTTATATACCTAAAAAAGTTTATTTTTTGTTTTAAATTTTTCTATTATATTATCTTTTAAATATTAAAAATTTTCTTTTAAGTTCATCATAAAGATTATAGATTCTACAATATCTATTATTGCATAAGTAACTATCATAAATCCTATTGTTATAACTATTGCACCAGAGTTTAAAGTTATGTATATTCCACATGCAAGCATTATTAATGCAAATATTAATCCGCAAAGCCAACCGTTTAAATCTAGATTTTTAAATTTTATAGCTAAGCTTATTCTAATAATAGCACTGTATATGATCCATATTCCTACTATAATTCTAAAAAAATTTCCTAGCATATTGCTACAAGTCATCATTACAATTCCAATTATAATTGCGATAATTCCATATGCAAGGTCAAAATTATATAAATCCAATTTTCCTTTTGTCATAAAATAATTTATTATTTTATAAATTCCTATTGCTATAAATATTACACCTAATGTTATAGCTACAAATTTTACAGTTTCTTCTGGCTTATTAATTAAAATTATTCCTAGTATTGCAAAAATTACAGATTCTATTATTGATATCCAACCACTTTTCTTTAAAAATTTTCCCATAATCTTTCCTCCTAATTATTATATTTTTAATTTTGCATATATATCTGTTGTTTTTTTATTAATTGATAATTTACTAATTCATTCCCCTCTAAGTTTTCTTTGTACATGTCTATTCCTGTAATCTGACTATTTTCATAAGTCGTATAATAATATATCCCTTTATCCATATTACAGCATGAACTATAAATGGTTATTTCATATTTTCCTTGTCCCATATCTACGCATCCTCTTTGTTGTGCTACAGACCCAAGTATTTGAAAGAATTGACTAATGCTCTCAGCCTCTGAGTCACCTGAAATTGAATTCATTTTTGTAAATGTTGCTTTTACAAAACGTGATGCAGATGATAAATCTCCTGGTAATCCAATTGCTCCCATCCCACGACTATATGTCTGTAAGTTTAATTCTTTAGCAAAATTGTTTTGAGGCGCTTGTGTTGATAAACTCATATAATTATTTAAATTAAACATTTGAATATCAAATGTTGGATTATTAGTAAGTACTCCTATTGGATTTTCATATATTTTTATTCCCTCTTTTACAGACTCTACAGTTATTGATGCTTCTTTATCGGAAATAATCCAATGTAATGGCGATGCTGGTAAATCATCACTAAAATTTATTTTCGCAATGTTTATATTTTTTAATAATTCTCTTACTTCTTTAAGATTTGAACACTGAGATAAAATCCAAGGAATAAATTCAAATGGTGCTATGTTGTCTTTTCCTTCTTTTTCTTCTTTGTAATCTGCATTTTCAGGGAAATTTAATCCTGCCATTGCCAATCCTTTTTCATTAAATGCATCATAATAAAGCGGATAATCATTCATTACATATGCCATCCCTATTATAGCATAATGTTCTTCTATATCATTTACTTTTCGAAATCTTAATGGAAAATTTCTTGGTGTTATTGTTACTGTTTCTTTATATGAAAATTCTAAATCTAAATTTCTTCCAAAGTAATGATCCCTTGTACTATATGTTACTGCTGTGCACATTTTATACCTCCTTTTACAATTTTTTATATATTATCTCATAAAAAATAATAATAATCAAATAAAAAAAGCTCTTAATTAATTTATATTAGACTTAGATTGTGCTTTATTCTTGTAAATTTTAGTCTACGAATAAAACTAACAATTCTCAAAAAGAAAAAAATATTGCAGATGCTGATATTGATTTCTTTAATATGAGAATTTGACTATATGCGGAGTTACTAAAGGTTTCTCGTAAAGTTTTTTGGAATGATGATATGTATATAGTTGAATGGTTATGTAGAAATTGTTTTAAACACAAATATTTAGAATTGCTTGAAGAATATAAAATGGAACTGACAGAAATGTACATAGAAAAAGGTTATCCTTATGATGTTTTTTGATAAATAATATTTCTTAACTAAAGCAGTCATTGTAATAAATAAAGTGAAAAATTTATATATATTTATTATCATTTTACTTGCAATATAAAAAAATATGTAGTACAATATAATTACCTAAAAGGTAATTTGCTTAAAAAGAAGGTGAAACATTGCAATTTGAATATAAAGATGAAAAAGTGCGAAAAATATTGTGTGATGCTAAAACATTACAAAGAAAAGTCGGACTTGAAATGGGAAGAAAGATAAAACAGAGAATGAATCAATTAGAAGCTGCAGATAATTTTAATGAGTATTTAACTAAAATAGCGCTTGGAAAGCCACATCCTTTAGAAGGAGATTTAGATAAATATTATGTAATATCAATAACAGCAAATTATAGAATAGTAGTAGAACCATTAGAAACGAAATTGGATTTAGAAAGTTTAAAAAATTGTAAAGTATTAAATATAAAAGGAGTGTTAGATTATCATGGTGGAAAAAATGAATGGATTATCCCTTGATTTTATTATTC
>CANQQQ010000054.1 GCA_947626025.1 uncultured Clostridia bacterium | reverse complement strand
AAAAATCAAAAAACGGGAAATAATTTTCCCGTTAATGTTTAAAAATTTTTGCGACATTTTCAAAAACTATTGACATAGATTTGCGACAATTTTGTTAATTTTTTTTAGTTTCATATTTGATATTATTATTTTCTAAATTACAAACAAATTTGAAATAAAATTTATGTTATTATAGGCATATAAATTTGAAATCATTTATGAATTCTCTTTCACTTTAATTTGCCCTCTATAACACAATATACTATTATTTTTCAAACTTATATTCTATTTCTTCCATAAAATTATAAATCTCACTTAAATACTTTTTCGTTATCATAGATAATTTAGCAGGTGGATTTTTTGATCCTTGATGTATGAGCTTTTTAGTATAGCAATTGTCTGTTGTTTTAAATACTAAATATCTGTTATCTAAATAAGTAAAATAGACTTGATAACCTTTATCTAATATCTCTTCAAATTCATCAAATGTATATTCTTGCATTTTCATTCCTTTCTATTTTATCATCTCATCGAATTCCATTTCTGAGAGTATCGTTACACCTAAGTCTTGTGCCTTTGTTAGTTTTGAACCTGCTTCTTCTCCAGCTAACACATAGCTTGTCTTCTTTGATACAGAACTTGAAGTTTTTCCTCCAAATCTTTCTATTATGTTGCTTGCCGCATCTCTTGTATATTTTTCAAGAGTTCCTGTAAGTACAAAAGTTTTCCCTGCAAATCTATCATCTTTGATTTCGATGTCTTCGTTGCTTTCCATATTTACACCTGCATTTTTTAATTTATCTATCAAGTCTATAGTTTGTTCTTGGTGCAAAAATTCATATATGCTTGTTGCTGAAATTCCTCCTATTGTTTCTATTAGATTTAAACTTTCAATACTTGCATTCATTAATGCATCCATGTTTCCATATCGTTTTGCTATAATTTTAGCTGCCTTATTTCCAATATGTCTTATCCCCAAAGCAGAAATTAATTTTTCTAAATCATTATTCTTGCTTTCATTAATAGCATCAATTAAATTTTGAGCAAATTTATCTCCACTCTTTTTTAAGGATGCTATTTGATCCTTTTTTAAATAATAGATATCTGCAATATTATTTAAATAACCTTTTTCCACAAGTTGTTCTATTACAGCTATTCCTAAACCATCTATGTCCATTCCTGCTTTTGATGCAAAATGAACTAAATTTTGTAAATTTCTTGCACTACACTCTATACCTATACAATGCCATGCTGATTCCCCTTCTTCCCTTACAACAGTTCCTCCACAGACTGGGCATACTTTTGGCATTTCAAATTTTCTTTCTTTACCATTTCTTTTATTTTTTAAGACATCAACTACTTCTGGAATTACATCTCCTGCTTTTTGAATAACTACATGATCTCCTATTCTTATATCTTTTTCTTTTATAAAATCCTCATTATGCAATGTTGTCTTTGATATTGTTGAACCTGCGAGTTCTACAGGCTCTAATATTGCAACAGGAGTAATTGCTCCTGTTCTTCCAACCTGACATACTATATCTTTTAATATTGTTTCTTTTTTCTCTGGTGGGTATTTATATGCTATAGCCCAACGAGGGACTTTAAAAGTAGTTCCTAGTTGCTCTCTATATTCTAAGTTATCAACTTTTATAGCAGCTCCATCAGTTCCAAAAGTTAGACTTTCTCTTTTCGTTCCTATATTCTCTACTTCTTTAATAGCTTCTTCTATTCCATGGCATAATTTCTTTTGTGGATTAACATTAAAACCTAGTTTTTCAAGATAAAGTAGTTGTTCATAATGTGAATTAAATGTATTTCCCTTTAATCTTTGTATATTAAATATATAAATATCTAAAGGTCTTTTTTCTGTAATTTTACTATCTAATTGTCTTAATGAACCTGCAGCTGCATTTCTAGCATTTGCAAAAGTTTTCTCTCCTAAGATTTCTTGTTCTGCATTCATTTTTTCAAAATCTTTTTTCGAAATAAATACTTCTCCACGTACTATCAAATCTACAGGCTCTTTTAATTTTTTAGGGACATTTTTTATAGTCCTAATATTTTCAGTAACATCTTCTCCTTCTGTTCCATTTCCTCTCGTAGCTCCTACTGCATATTCTCCATTTATATATTCTATAGCAGATGATAACCCATCTATCTTTGCTTCTACTGTATAATCTATCACATCTAAACCTAGTTGTTTTCTTACTCGCTCATCAAAAGCTCTAAGTTCTTCTATTGAAAACACATCTTGTAGACTTTGAAGTGGTACTTCATGCTCTACTTTGTTAAATCCTTCTTTTACAGTTCCTCCAACTTTTTGAGTCAGCGAGTCTTTATCTATAAGTTCTGGGAATTCTTTTTCTAGGTTTCTAAGTTCAACCATTAGCATATCATACTCTAAATCACTAATCTCTGGATCATCATCATCATAATATTTTTTTGCATAATATGCTGTTTTTTCTCTCAATTCTTTTATTCTCTTTTCTGCATCCTGTTTATTCATTAATTTTCCTCCAAAATTAATCTTTTAATAAATCTTTTCCACCTTTTAAGTAATCCCATCCTGAGAAAATTGTTGCAATTATACATACTACTAATAGTAATGTTGATACAATATTTATACCGTATTGTAAATTATTCATATATATTCCTGCACTATTTTCTAACATAGCAGATTCACTTGAAACTCTAAAAATAAAATTACCAAAACTAAATTTATCTACAAAGCAACAGATTATTGCAAGCATTTGTGTTACAGTTTTTATTTTCCCCCATATTGATGCTGCTATTACTTTTCCACCTTTTTCCACTGCAATTAATCTATATCCAGAAACCATAAATTCTCTTATTAGTATAATTATAGGTATCCAAGATGGAATTTTAGAATATTCTACTAAAATTACTAATGCTGCTAATACTAACATTTTGTCTGCTATTGGATCTAAAAATTTCCCAAAGGTAGTAACTTGATTCCATTTTCTTGCAAGAGTTCCATCTAATTTATCTGTACTCGCTGCTATTATAAAAATTACATTTATAATCCAAAATGTATATGGTATTCCTAAAAGTTCTCCTGATATTCCTATTAAGCTATCAATTATTGGAACAATCATCATTATTATAACCAAAATCATTCTAAAAATAGTAAGTTTATTAGGTAAGTTCATATAATATCTCTCCTTTTGTTCTATATTTTTATTTTCCTAATTTTTTTGATTCTTCTTTTACTTTTTCAACAAATTCTTCTTTATTCATCGCACCAATATCTCCATCTACTCTTGATCGAACTCCTACTGTACCCGCTTCTTGCTCTTTTTTACCAATAACTATCATGTATGGTACTTTTTCTAATTGAGCTTTTCTAATTTTATATCCTATCTTTTCATTTGAATCATCTAACTCAACTCTTATTCCTGCTAATCTTAATTCTGCTACAAAGTTCTCTGCATATTCTATATTATCTTCTGATATTGGAAGTACTTTTACTTGTACTGGTGATAACCATACAGGAAGTGCGCCTTTTGTTTCTTCTATTAGGAAAGACATAAATCTATCTAAAGTTCCAAGTATTGCTCTATGAATTACAACTGGTCTATGTTCTTTTCCGTCTTCTCCTATATATTCTAATTCAAATCTTTGTGGTAATAAAAAGTCTAATTGACATGTTGAAACTGTTACATCATGTCCTAATGCAGTCTTTATTTGAACATCTAATTTTGGACCATAAAATGCAGCTTCTCCTTTAGCTTCATAAAAATCAACACCAAGCTCTGTTAGAATTTCTCTTAACTGACTTTCTGCATTGTCCCACATTTCATCGTCATCGTAATATTTAACCTTATCTTCTTTATCTCTTAAAGATAATCTAAATGAATAATCTTTAAATCCAAAATCTTCATATACTGAAAGAATTAATTTAACAACATTTCTAAATTCCTCTTTTATCTGATCTGGTCTTACAAATAAGTGAGCGTCATTTTGACACATTTCACGAACTCTTTCTAGTCCACATACTGTTCCACTTGCTTCATATCTAAAATCATGTGCAAGTTCTCCTATTCTTATAGGTAGTTCTCTATATGAATGCATTTTGTTTTTATAAACTAGCATATGATGAGGACAGTTCATTGGTCTTAATACTAATTGTTCATTTTCCATTTGCATTACTGGAAACATACTGTCTTTATAATGCGCCCAATGTCCACTAGTTTCATATAATTTTACATTTGCAAGTGATGGTGTATAAACATGTTTATAACCTAATGCAATTTCCTTATCTTGAATATATCTTTCTAATATTCTTCTTATTGTAGCTCCATTTGGTAAATACATTGGAAGTCCAGATCCAACCAATTCATGTGTCATAAATATTTCTAATTCTTTTCCTATTTTTCTGTGATCTCTTTGTTTAGCTTCTTCTAATTTTGCTAAATATTCATCAAGTTCAGATTGTTTTGGGAAAGAAATTCCATAAATTCTTTTTAGCATTTTGTTATGTTCATCACCTCTCCAGTATGCACCTGAAGTAGATAGTAGTTTAACACTTTTTACACAACCAGTTGATGGTAAATGTGGACCTCTACATAAATCTGTAAAATCTCCTTGCTTATAAAAAGAAATTGTTTCTCCTTCTGGTAAATCTTCTATTAATTCTACCTTGTAATCTTGATTTTGTTCTTTCATTAATTTGATTGCTTCATCTCTTGGAAGTTCAAATCTTTCAATAGGAAAATTTTCTTTTTCTATTTTCTTCATTTCTTCTTCAATTTTTAATAAGTCTTCTTCTGTAAAAGATTTTTCAACATCAAAATCATAGTAAAATCCATTTTCTATTGATGGTCCTATTGCCATTTTAGCTTCTGGAAATAATCTTTTTACTGCTTGTGCCATTATATGTGAAGTAGTATGCCAATACATACTTTCTTCTACTTCCATTGTCCTTCCACCTTCTAATTTAATTTTAAACATAAAATCAACCTCCTTTAATTTAAACAAAGACCCCTAAGGGACTTTGTATCCCTTAGGGGTAATTTTTATAATTACGGTTCCACCCTAATATTTAACTTCATTTTAGATTTTAACGATAAATCCTAAACGCTAACCTTTCGGCTAGAAACTCCGAGGTAGTTTTTCAAATACGTTTGCTAAAATTAGCTTTCAGCCACGGCTAATTATCTCTATTAGTAACCTTTATTTTACTTCCGTCCTCTTCACAGTTCACTAAATTAATATTATTATAATCTTTTCTACCCTTGTTGTCAAGGGAAAAATATGTATTAATTTTCTTCATTTTTTATATAAATATTTCTTCCTGGATATACTAATTTTATTTTTTTATCCTCAAGTATATTCATTACACTTAAGTTCGCTTTCGTTTTGAATTTTAAAAACTCTGCATAATCTGTAATGCTTATATAGAAATATATTGATATTTTTATTGCATCATCTATTATTTCACCTAAATTTACTTGCAATGAGTCTTTTATTACTTCTGAATTACTGTAAAGTACTAATTTAATTGAATCCATTAGTTCTGTAATTTCTCTAACATTAATATCTAATGGCAATCTTAAATTTATATCAATCCTTCTTTTCTCGATTTTTGAAACATTTACTACATATTCACTTATAAGTTTAGAATTTTGTATAGTTATAATTGTATTTTCTGAAGTTCTAATCTTAGTACTTCTAAATTTTATTTCTTCTACAGTTCCAGCGTAATTTCCAACTTCAATGTAATCTCCTATCTCAAAAGGTTTATCTGATATAATTGCCATTCCACTAATTAAATTTCCAACCAACTCTTGCGCAGCAAGTGCTATAAATACACTACTTAGTCCTAGTCCTGTTATTAGTCCACTTAAATCATAGCCAAAATCTGCTATAATCATAAATCCTGCAACTATATATAGCAATACTCTAATAACTTTGCTTATAATGTTGATTGATACTTTGTTCTCAGAGAATTTTTCGTTATTTTCCATTTTCTTCATTATGCTAGAGCCTGGAGAAATTATATCTGCTAACACTCTTGTAATATTTATAACTATAAACGTTCTTACAATCTTTGAACAGAAAATAAACCAATTTTCTGGTAAGTTTAATACTAATAATGCTATATAAATTCCTACACATATAAAAATGTACCTTAATGCTCTATATAAATCATTATTTTTTAGTTTTTCTTTGTCCTTTGTTTTGAATTTTAATAGCTTCATAATTAATTTTGAAAACAATGAACTCACCACATAAAATACTATGACAATTCCTATTGCTATTAGAACATCTAATAAATTAGTTTTTTTAAGATTTTCTATAAAAATATTTATTTGCTCCATCTTTTTTATTCCTTTTCATCTAAAATATATTTTTCTAAAAATTTTGCTACTCCATCTTGATTATTTGTGAGTGTAATATAATCTGCCATATTTTTTAAATCATCTTTTGCATTTCCCATAGCCACACTTATACCACATTCTCTAAACATTGCATGATCATTTACTCCATCACCAAAGCATATTGCTTCTTCTTTTTTTATTCCTAAGCTTTTAAGTAAATTTTTAATTCCAGTTCCTTTATCTATACCCTTATTATTTATATCAAAAAAATATGTATTTCTTACACTGCTATCACCATAGTTTACTACCCAAATACTATCATTGTTATCTAAAAATTTATGCATTTCTTGTGCATGTTCTCTTGTTGAATCTAATACTACTTGATATATCTTCTTATCTCTTAACTCTTCTATATTTTTTATTTGCTTTGTTTCAATATTCTCTGTAGAGGTCTCTATGATATTCCTATATCTTATTCCTTTTGAATTTAATACGATTTGTGCATTATTCTTTAAAGCATAATCCCATATAGATTTCATTTCTTTATAATCTAGAGTACTTTCGAATATTGGTTTATCTTCTTCATAATCGTATACAGATGCACCATTATCACCTATTACATAGTTTGATGCATTTATTTTTTTTGACAAATTCCATCCTGAACTGTTTGTTCTCCCTGTACATAGTACTACATATATTCCTTTTTGCTTTAATTTGTTTAAAATTCCTTTTGTATATTCTGTTATTTGCTTTTTACTATTATAAAGAGTTCCATCAATGTCAACAAAAATCGTCTTTATGTTGTTGAATCTTGAATTCAATATTATCACCTCAGTTTTATTACTAATATATTCTATAATAATAATTTCAAAAAATCAATAGGAAAACATGAGCAAGTGCTCCTTTTATTTACGACTCTTGTCCATTTACATTTGAATTATATAGTACTATTTTAATATAGTCATTATTATTGCAAATATATATTATCAATGTCTAAAATAAAATTGTTTCTTAATTTTTCAAAAAGTATGTCAATAGTTTTTGAAAATGTCGCAAAAATTTTTAAACATTAACGGGAAAATTATTTCCCGTTTTTTGATTTTT
>CANQQQ010000053.1 GCA_947626025.1 uncultured Clostridia bacterium | reverse complement strand
AATACTTACAACATAAATTTTTAATTAAGACATTTTCCTAAATGATTTATTAAGACATTATCACAAATGAATTATATGAATAGATTATAAGTAGTAATATGATTTGACATAAAAATCATTATATTGTATAATAAAAAAGTAAAATAAAGGAGGAACTAAAGATGGATGAAAAATTAGGAACAATATTGGTAGACGGCAAAATTGTTGATTTGGATAATACTTCAATAGATGAATTAAAGAAAATTTTAAGTAAATTAGAAAATGAAGAAGAAGAAATAAGAAACAAAATATATAAATTATTGGGAATGTAAGGAGGAATATAAATGCCTAATTTATCAAAAGAAGAAAGAGAAGACATAGAAGAAATAGTAAGAATGTTGTTGTCAGATGCTCAAGAAGAGAGAGAAACTAGTTCTAAATATAGCAATGTCACAGAACAAGATATTAATGATGCAAAGAAAGCTTTAAGAGAAGTTATGGCAACAGGATTTGGTAATAAAAAACAGGATGAAGTATTAAAAGAAAAAATTACCAAGTTAAAAGAAGTATCAGAGAATACCAAGAGATTAGATGAGAAACAACATTTAATTAAAAAATTAAGAGATGCTATATCTTCAAAAGATATAAAAGAAAAAATAAACGAGCATTGCGAAACTATAACACAAGGTGTATTGGCAACATTAAATATGGGTAGACTTATGGGAAAAATGGCTATATATAAAGCACAGAAAAATGCAAATGATTATATGTCTGCACGTGAAGGAAAAGCATCAATAGAAGAAGAATATAAAAATTCTATAATTGAAGTATATACAGAAGATAAAGAAGCTCAAAAAGTTAATCAAGAAGAGTTAGAAAAATTACAACAACTTGAACAATTACATATTGCGATATTAAACGCAGATATTGCAGATAGAGATATTATTAAAAGAAGAGAAGATTCAAGACGTAGTGTATTAGTACAAGAATTTCTTGATGCAACAGATGAGCATGACAGAGAAAAGCAAAAGGTTAAGTTAGCAGAGTTAATAAGTGGAAATAAAAGTTCTGAAATTGCAAAATATGATAAGTTAATTGATGAGGACTCAAAAAAACTAAATCAGATTCGATATGATATGGATGAATGTGAAAAAAGAATAGCTTTACGTGAAGAATATACTAAACAATTATATTTAAGCATAGAATCTATAAAAAACAGCAAGATGTCAGGATTAGTGAAACAGAATTTTTGGCAAAAAGCAACTGGATTTATATTTAGTAGATTTGGTGGAGCCAAAAAAATGGCTAAGAATGCAATAGAAGAGGTACAGGATAAAATAAATGTCTTGAAGACAGAGATTTTACCAGAAATGAAAAAGCAAGTGGCAAAATTGAAGGAAGGACGAGCTACACGTGAGGCTAGGTATGATGAAGAATACGGCAAAGATTACCAAAAAGATGAAGAAATTAGTAAAATGACTGAGAAAATCTTAGAATTAGAAAATGAGATTCAAAGAATGAAGGATTCTTATGAAGTTAAAGAGCCTAAGAAAGGTGAACAAGTAATTGAATAAATTTTAAGTATAAAAAATATTATAATCAAAACTAATAATATAAGAAAGATTATCATTTTCGATAATCTTTTTTTGATACAACTTTGATACAATTTTATGATATACTAAAAAATGGTGAGAGCAAATGAGTAAAATTTTAATAGTAGAAGATGAAATTGCAATTAGTGATTTAATTAAAATAGAGTTAGAAGAAAGATGTTATAGATGTGATGTAGCAAATGATGGAGAAATTGCAGCCGAATTAATTGAGAGAAAGAATTATGATTTAATTTTACTTGATATAATGCTACCTAAAATAGATGGATATGAATTATTAGAATATATAAAGCAAAAGGCAAATATTCCAGTCTTATTCATAACAGCGAAAAATCAGACAAAAGATAAGATAAAAGGTTTAAATCTGGGAGCTGATGATTATATAACTAAGCCTTTTGAAATAGAAGAACTTATTGCAAGAATAGAGGCAGTTTTAAGAAGATACAATAATGGAAACGAAGTACAAAACATAGGAGATATAAGTATAAATGTTGTCTCAAGAACAGTAATGAGAAATGGTAAAGAAATAAGCCTTACTCCAAAAGAATTTGATTTATTAGTCTTTCTAATTCAAAATAAAAACTTTGCTTTATATAGAGAAACTATTTTTGAAAAAGTATGGGGAGAGGAATTAGAATTTGAAACCAGAACGCTAGATTTGCATATACAAAGACTAAGAAAAAAGATTGGCTGGAAAGATAAGATAAAAACAATTTATAAAATTGGATATATGTTATGTATATGAAACAAGGAGAATGTTAATGAAAATTTGGAAAAAGTTTGTACTATTTACCATAGCAATTATTGCAATAGTATTATCTTGTAGTAGATATTATATTGTTAAGAATAATTTTTTACATTCAATAGAAAATGTAGGGCTGCAAAATGAGAGCAAACATATATTAGAAAAATATACACTTGAAAATAATATTGTAAAGACAATACAAGATGGAGAAGAGGTAACAAAAGCAAAAATTGAGGAATATATAAAGAACTTATATACATATATGGAAAGCGATTTGGAAAGTATTGTAGTATACGATGAAGAGTATGAGCAAATTTACTCTAATATAGGTAAAATAGAGAGCTTAGATGTAAAAGAAATATTAAATCAAGATACTGGAAATTATGTAATTAAAGAGATTAATAATAGAAATTATATGTTATTTTGTTCATATTGGAATGTAGATAATAATGCTATTTATATTGTAAATATGTATGATATAACTGAAATATATGAGGAAAGGGACAGGCAAATTTCGGAAACTTTAATTTCGGATATTGTGATTCTAACTATAAGTGCAGTTACAATTTTTATTTTCTCTATATATTTAACAAAGCCAATAAGCAAATTAAACAAGGCAAGCAAAAAAATTGCAGAAGGTAATTTTAAAGAAAGAGTTAGTATAAAAAGTAAAGATGAAATAGGGGAACTTGCTAAAAGTTTTAATACAATGGCAGATGAAGTTGAAAGCAAAATATATGAATTAAAAAAACAGGTTAAACAAAAAAATGATTTTATTACTGGATTTAGTCATGAGCTAAAAACACCAATGACAGCGATAATGGGATATAGCGATATGTTAAGATTAAAGAAATGTGATGAAGATGTAACTAGAAAAGCATTAAATTATATATATTCAGAAACAAAAAGATTATCTAACTTATCACACAAACTAATGATACTAATGTCTTTAACTGACGAAAAGATAGAATTAAAAGCTATTGAAATAGATAGATTTATAAAAAAAGTTTCAGAAAAAGAAGAAATGTCTCAAAATATAAAAATAGAAGTGAAAGCTGAAAAAGCAAAAGTCTCAGGAGATGTAGACTTATTAGAGTGTGTACTTAAAAATCTAATAGAAAATGCTAGGAAAGCTGAACCAAAAGATAATAAAGTTATGATTATAGGGGAAAATTTAGAAAACGAAAAATATAGAATATCAGTAATAGATAAAGGGAAAGGGATACCAAAAGAACATATTGATAGAGTTACTGAGGAATTTTATATGATAGACAAATCGAGAAGTAGAAATTCAGGAGGAAGCGGAATAGGATTAGCACTTTCACAGAAAATATTGGCTCTTCATGGGAGTAACGTCAATATAGAAAGCAAAGTAGATATTGGGACAAACGTTTATTTCGAACTAAACAGGAAACAAAGTTCTAAAAAATAATTGTTATTTTTAGAATTAGATTTACGCTATAGAAAGGAATTTAAGTAATAATGAAGTTTAAAAATATATGTATATATTTTTTATTTACAATAGTTATTTTATTATCTTTTAAGCTACCTGACACATTTTTAAAATTAGATAAAAATGAATTTGCAAGTATTCAATCTAAAAAAACATTAAAGCAAAATAAAATTGATGTAGAAACTGAAAAAATATATTTAGTAAAAACAATACATAGAATTGAGAACAATAAAACTATAGAAATTAGTACAAATTCTGTAGAAGAATATGTAGTTAAAAATTCATCAGAAAGATATGAAGGAGAAACAGAAACACAAAAAAATTTATTTAATGAAACTTGTGACCAAATAAGAAAACTAAGTGAATATGATATATTGGAAAAAATAGAACTTAATGGAAACAATAAAGGAATCGGTTTTTTATTAAAAATGTATAGAGATGATGAAAGTACATATATTGTTAACAATATAAAAATAACAACAGATAATAGAGAATATACATTGGATACAGAGAATAAAACAGGTAAAATATTATATATTGATTTTAATAAAGATATGATATGTAAAAAAACAAGTAAAAAAGAAATTTTGGAAAATTATATAAAATATCTAGATTTATATATTATAGATGATTGGAAATATGAAGAAGATATAACAAATAATATCTATTATTTAAAATCAGATAAAGCGGATCTACAAGCGAGTTTAATACAAGTAAGCAAAACTAATTCAGCAGATAGTAAATATATATTAACTATACATGCAACAAATTTTCATTAGTTTTTTAATAAATTTTAATATAAATTATACAACTTTGATACAATTTTAATGCAATTTAGATACATTTCTTTGCTATATTAACTGATAGTAAAGGAGTGTATTTTTTGTGGGAGAACATATACAGTTTATAGCAAATAATGGAAAAAGGATAGAAATAGAAGTGGAAAATCAAATTTATTTAAGGCATGCAATTAAAACAGAATTTGTAAATAGAGGAGATTCTTATATAAAAATAATAGAAAAGTATGTAAAGCCAATATACGAAAAAGGAGATATTATTTCTATTAGTGAAAAAATTATTAGTCTGTGTCAAAATAGGATTATAGAAAGAAAAGATATTAAAATCGGAATTTGGGCAAAAATATTATCGAAATTTGCTTCACATCCAGATACCGGAGTTGGAGTAGGAGAAACAATAAAGATGCAGTATGCAATAAATACAGTAGGATTATTAAAAGTATTATGGGCAAGTTTTGCAAGTGCGGTAACAAAGCTATTTGGTAAAAAAGGTGTATTTTATGAAATTGTAGGGCAAGAGGTAAGCGGGCTAGATGGATTTTATGACCATATATGGAAAGAGTATAGAGATATAGGAATACAAATACCAGAAAATCCTACAAAAGTTTGTAATGAAATAAAAGAAAAATTAGGAATCAGCTCAATGATAGTAGATGCAAATGACTTTGGACAAGAAATATTAGGAAAGTCAGATGATATAGAATTTGAAGATAATATATTAAAATTTATGATAAGAGATAATCCAGCAGGTCAGGGAAGAGAAACAACTCCAATTGTTCTTATAAGAAAAAGGGAGAGTGAAAAACAAAAGAAGAAGCTGAAAAATTAACTTTAAGAACAATAAATAAACCAGGAACAAGTGAACACAATTTAGGGCTAGCAGTAGACTTTAACTATGTGAACGACGATTTTGAGAATACGTCTGCTTTCAAGTGGTTGCAAGGAAATGCTGAAAACTATGGATTTATATTAAGATATAAAAAGGAAAAAGAAGATATAACAAAAGTAGATTATGAACCTTGGCATTGGAGATATGTAGGGATAGAAAATGCAAAAAAAATGAATGAGCTAAATATGTGTCTAGAAGAATATATATATTATCTTAAAAATAATTAGAAGGTAGGAAATATATGGAGAAAATAAATAATAACAAGAAAGAAAGTATATTAAAAGTAATTTGCTATATCATTTTTATAATATATATATTGTGTTTAACGAAAATAGTATTATTTAAATATAGTAATCTAATGCATGTTATTAAAGATATATTCAAAGGAGAATTAAGTGGTTTTAGATCTGTAAATATAATACCACTAAAGTCTATTATAGACTTTATAAAAATAATTTCAGAAGGATATTTCACTAGAGGATTTAATAATATAATTGGAAACATTTTAGTATTTGTTCCATTAGGATATTTTTTGCCAATGTTATTTAAAAAGACAGAAAAGGTAAGATATACAATACTATTTAGTCTAATACTTAGCTTAATATATGAGTCTCTTCAATATTTTTTATATCTTGGTAGTGCAGATATTGATGATGTTATTCTTAATTTATTGGGAGCATTTATTGGTTTTATTTTCTATAAAATAATAGAAAATCATACAATGGAAAAAGTAATAAATAAATATTACTTGACAATAATTATATCAATAATAGGATTTATTGTTGCAGGTTATTTAGCAGTTGATTATTTTGGTATTATGTTTGGAATAAGGAATAAGAATAATGCCTACAATAATGATGTAAATAATATAAACGAAAGCCTAGAAAATGATAAAGTAATGATTAGCCCAGATAATGAATTTGATATATGGGGAGATATTATTTCTTTTGATGATGAAAGCATTACTATAAATAAAACTAAAATAATAGACTTAGAGAATGGTGCGGGAATAGCTATTTCAGATATGCAAAATATGGATTTGAAAACAATATATTTATTATCTAGTACAAGATATACAGTAAAGGATATATATGATGCAAATGGAGAAAAAGTTGAAATTAAAACTGGAGCAAAAGAGAATTTAAAAATTGATAAGCATATAAATGTAAAAGGTTATGTATTAGAAGATAAAATGTATGGAGCAGAAATAATAATTAATAACTACCTATTCATGTAAATTAGTATAAATATTTTTCATTAATGATTATGCAAAAAATAAGTACATATAATAATTGGAATAAAAAGGAAAAATTAGATATATAAGTAAAGTTTTAGATTATGAAATAAGTCTATTATAAATAAAAACAAAATTTTTGTCCTTAAAAGTTCATAGTTCTAATATACTTTCAATGCGAATAAACTTAAACAAAAGTATTCGTATTGGAGGCTTTATTATGAAAGGTTACTCAATAGAGGAACGTGCTGTAGAATTGGCACATTATATTATAGATTCAAAAGATACGGTAAGAGGAGCAGCTAGAAAGTATGGTATTAGTAAAAGTACAGTACACACGGAAGTAACACTAAAGAACGGTAGAAAAAATAAACATATTATTATAAATCTTAGGGTTTATTTTTTAGACAAAATATAGTAAAATTATAAAAAAGTAATTTCGGAGGTAGAAAATGAATATAGAAAACATATTAATAGAAGGCGATGGAAGTGGAGATGCATATGGTAATATAAATAACAAAGAAATAGATATTAGTTGTTCAAATGAAGATTTATTAAATCAAAGTTATTTTTTTTCAATATATAAAACAGACGATGAATTAAATAAACAAGAACAAATAGGAAAAGTAGAGATGACTTATATGGATGTATATATGGCAGAGGAAACAGGATATGGTGTATTTGATCTATTTGATTTAATAGATTCAGAAAAACAAGGTGTATGCGAATATTTATTCGATTTTGATGGAGAACAGAATGATAAGTATGTTGGAATAGATAGAGATGTTCTTTACATTGATAAAATATTTATAGAAGAGAAATATAGAAATATTGGAATAGGAAGTTTGATAGTAAAAGAATTACCTAAATTAATAAAGCAAATATTAAAGCTAAAACCAGGATGTTTGGTTTTATTTGCAAATCCTTTTGAAATCGAGAATGATAAATTTAAGCCCACTAGAGATAAGAAAAAAATAAAAAAATTAATAGATTTTTATACTAAAAATGGATTTGAAAGAATTAAGGAGACACAGTATTTAGTAAAGAATATGGATAAAATAATATAAAAGATAATTAAAAAAGCTTTAAGAATAAAATCTTAAGGCTTTTTTAGCTTAAAATTGCAAATAGCAAATTTTGACTAAAATCTAAAAAATATGTAGATATTTTTTAGATAAAGGGGTGTGGGGAAAATTTATTTTCCCTGCCACAACCAATACTTTTAGCGACTGGCGTTAAAAAGTATTGTAGTTGTTCACAACATGTAACCATTTTCTTGGATCTAGGAAACGGAGCAACATAGAGATAAGTTATGTGAAACAAAGTGAATCAAAAATAAAAGTAATATTTTTGAACTCTTGATAATAGTATTGAAAAGGAAGAAGGTAAGAATTTTGAAAAAGAGTTTGAATATTACATTTATTAATCCAAATACTGAAGAACAAATAGTACAAGCTATGGCTGG
>CANQQQ010000052.1 GCA_947626025.1 uncultured Clostridia bacterium | reverse complement strand
CGATAGCAACAGAAGAGCAAAACGTCCAACACAGATAACAGTAAAAGTAAAGAAAGATGAAAGTGTAGTACAAAGTACGACGCTAACTTCAAGTAACGCAAAAACAGGCAATGGTGAATGGACATATACATTTACAGAACTAGAGAAATATGATGACAATGGAAATGAAATAAAATATACAATAGATGAGGAAATAAAAGATGCAAACAGTATATTCTATGAGAAAGAAATTAATAATGAAACACATACAATAACAAATACATTTAGAATTCCACAAGATGAGAGAGGAAAGACAAGTTTAACAGTAACGAAAGAATGGGTAGATGATAGTAATTCAAGAGGCAAACGTCCAACACAAATAACAGTAAAAGTAAAGAACGGAGAAAATGTAGAACAAAGTGAAACACTAGATGAAACTAATGCAAAATCAGAGAATAATAATGAATGGACACATACATTCACAGGATTACCAAAATATAATGACAATGGAGATGAAATAGAATATACGGTAGACGAAGAGATAGCAGAAGAAAATGGTATATTCTATGAGAAAAAAATCAATGATGAAACACACACAATAACAAATACATTTAGAATTCCACAAGATGAAAGAGGAAAGACAAGTGTAACAGTAACAAAGGTATGGGACGATGATAGTAATTCAAGAGGCAAACGTCCAAATGAGATAATACTAAAAGTATTAAAGGATGGAGAAAGTGACGAAAAAGAGGAAGTAACGAATGCAACAGTAACTTCAAGCGAAAAAAATCCAGCAAATTCAAATGAATGGATACATACATTTAATGAATTACCAAAATATAATGACAATGGAGATGAAATACAATACACAGTAGATGAAGAGATAAAAGATGCAAACAGTATATTCTATGTAAAATCAATAGTTGGAAATAAAATAACAAACACATTTGAAATTCCAAAAGGAGAGGCAAACGAAAAGAAAATAACAGTAACAAAAGAATGGATAGATACGCCTGAACAACAAGATAAGAGACCAGATAGCATAATACTAAAAGTATTAAAAGGAGAACAAGAGGTACAAAGTGAGACAGTAACAGCAGCTAACAACTGGCAACACACATTTACAGTAGAAAAATATGACGAAAATGGAGATGAAATTAACTATACAATAGGAGAAGAAGCAGTAAGAGAAGGAGACTTGTTATTCTATAAGCAAACATCAATAGATGAAGCAACAAATACAATAACAAACACATTTACATTACCAGAAGGAGAAGAAGGAGAAACAAGTTTAGAAGTAACAAAAATATGGAATGACGATAGCAACAAAAGAGCAAAACGTCCAACACAAATAACAGTAAAAGTATTAAAAGATGGAGAAAGTGGCGAAAAAGAATTTGTAACAAGTGAAAAATTAACTGAAAGTGATGTAAATGGAGAAAACACTAATGAATGGGTACATACATTTACAAAATTGCCAAAGTATGATGAAAATGGAGATGAAATACAATATACAGTAGATGAAGAAATAACAGATGCAAATAATATATTCTATGAAAAAACTATAGAAGGAACAACAATAACAAATAGATTTAGAATACCAACCGGAGAAATAAATGAAAAGAAAATAACAGTAACAAAGGAATGGATAGATACACTTGAACAACAAGATAAGAGACCAGCAAGAGTAGAATTACAAGTATTAAAAGCAGGAGAAGTAGTAGAAAGTCAAGAAGTAAGTTCAGATGATGAAGTTGAAGGCAGTCCAAATAAATGGCAACATGAGTTTGTATTAGAAAAATATGATGAAAACGGAGACGAAATAGAATATACAGTAGACGAGAAAATAACAGATCCAAATAATATATTCTACGCAAAAACAATTAGTAATGACACATACACAATAACAAACAGATTTAGAATACCAACAGGAGAAGCAAATGAGAAGAAAATAACGGTAACAAAACAATGGGTAGATAAACCTGAACAAAGAGATAAGAGACCAACAAGCATAGAATTGCAAGTCCTAAAAGCAGGAGTTGTAGTCGCAAGACAAACAGTAACAGAAGTAGAAGGCTGGCAACATGAATTTACATTAGAAAAATATAATGAAAACGGAGATGAAATAGAATACACAGTAGATGAAGCAGAAATAGGAGAAGGAAGTTTACTATTCTATAAAAAGTCTATATCTGGAAATACAATAACAAATACATTTGCATTACCAGAAGGAGAAGAAGGAGAAACAAGTTTAGAAGTAACAAAAATATGGAATGACGATAGCAACAAAAGAGCAAAACGTCCAACACAAATAACAGTAAAAGTAAAGAAAGATGAAAGTGTAGTACAAAGTACGACACTAACTTCAAGTAACGCAAAAACAGGTAATGGTGAATGGACATATACATTTACAGGATTACCAAAATATAATGATAATGGAGACGAAATACAATATACAGTAGATGAAGAGATAACAGGTCCAAACAGCATATTCTATGAAAAAGCAATAGTAGGAAATAAAATAACGAATACATTTAGAATCCCACAAGATGAAACAGGAAAGACAAGCTTAACAGTAACAAAAGTATGGGAAGATGATAGCAACAGAAGAGAAAAACGTCCAACAGAAATTACTTTAAAAGTAATGAAAGATGGAGAAAGTGGAGCAAAAGTTGAAGTAGCAAGTGAGAAAGTAACAGCAAGTAAAGCAAATCCAGCAAATTCAAATGAATGGACACATACATTTACAGGACTACAAAAATACAATGACAATGGAGATGAAATAGAATATACGGTAGACGAAGAGGTAACAGAAGAAAATGGTATATTCTATGAGAAAACAATTAATGATGAAACACACACAATAACAAATACATTTAGAATACCACAAGATGAAAGAGGAAAGACAAGTGTAACAGTAACAAAGGTATGGGAAGACACAGAAGGACAAAAATCAAAGAGACCAAGTAGTGTAAAACTAATAGTAACAGACAGCGAAGGAGAGAAACAAGAATATATAGCAGGTGTAAAAGATGAAGTAGAAGGTGACTCAGACAAATGGCAACATACATTTGAAGTAGAAAAATATGATGAAAATGGAGATTTAAGAACATACACAGTAGATGAAGAAGCAGTAGGAGATAGAGACTTATATTTCTATAAGAAAAAGGTAGACCCATCTTCATATACAATAACAAATACATTTGCATTACCGGAAGGAGAAGAAAGTAAAACAAAAATAACAGTAACAAAGGAATGGAAAGATACACCTCAACAACGTAACAAGAGACCAAGTAGTATTATATTAAAAGTATTAAAAGGAGAAGAAGAGATACAAAGAGAAACAGTAACAGCAGATAATAACTGGCAACACACATTTACAGTAGACAAATATGATGAAAATGGAGATGAAATTAACTATACAATAGGAGAAGAAGCAGTAAGAGAAGGAGACTTGTTATTCTATAAACAAACATCAATAGATAACGACACTCATACAATAACAAACACATTTACATTACCAGAAGGAGCAGAAGGGGAGAAAAACTTATCAGTAACAAAAGTATGGAACGATGATGGAAATATAAGAAATAAACGTCCAACAGAGATTACAGTAGAAGTAAAGAAAGGTGAAAGTGTAGTACAAAGTACGACGCTAACTTCAAGTAACGCAAAAACAGGTAATGATGAATGGACATATACATTTACAGAACTAGAGAAATATGATGACAATGGAAATGAAATAAAATATACAATAGATGAGGAAATAAAAGATGCAAACAGTATATTCTATGAGAAAGAAATTAATAATGAAACACATACAATAACAAATACATTTAGAATTCCACAAGATGAGAGAGGAAAGACAAGTTTAACAATAACAAAAGAATGGGTAGATGATAGCAATTCAAGAAATAAACGTCCAAGTGAAATAACAATAAAAGTAAAGAATGGTGAAGATGTAGAACAAAGTGCAACGCTAAGTTCAACTAATGCAAAACCAGAAAATAATAATGAGTGGACACATACATTTACAGAATTACCAAAATATAATGATAATGGAGATGAAATAGAATATACAGTAGATGAAGAGATAACAGATTCAAACAGAATATTCTATGATAAAAATATAGAAGGAACAACAATAACAAATACATTTAGAATACCACAAGATGAAACAGGAAAAACAAGCCTAACAGTAACAAAAGTATGGGAAGATGATAGCAACAGAAGAGAAAAACGTCCAACAGAAATAATAGTAAAAGTAAAGAATGGAGAAAATGTAGAACAAAGCGAAACACTAGATGCAACTAATGCAAAATCAGACAATAATAATGTATGGACACATACATATACAAATTTACCAAAATACGATGACAATGGAGATGAAATACAATACACATTAGATGAAGAAGTAATAGGAGAAAATAGTATATTCTATGAGAAAGAAATTAATGATGAAACACACACAATAACAAATACATTTAAAATCCCAGAAGGAGAAGAAGGAAAAACAAGTTTAACAGTAACAAAAGTATGGGACGATGATAGTAATTCAAGAGGTAAACGTCCAAGTGAGATAACACTAAAAGTATTAAAGGATGGAGAAAGTGACGAAAAAGAAGTAGTAACAAGTGAAAAAGTAAATGCAAGCAATGCAAATAAAGAAAATGAAAATGAATGGACATATACATTTACGAATTTAACAAAATATAATGACAATGGAGATGAAATAGAATATACGGTAGATGAGGATATAACAGATCCAAACAGTATATTCTATGTAAAATCAATAGTTGGAAATAAAATAACAAACACATTTGAAATTCCAACAGGAGAGGCAAACGAAAAGAAAATAACAGTAACAAAAGAATGGATAGATACACCTGAACAACAAGATAAGAGACCAGCAAGTGTAGAATTACAAGTTTTAAAGAAAGGAACAGTAGTAAAAACGCAAGAAGTAAGTTCAGATGATGAAGTTGCAGAAAGTCCAAATAAATGGCAACATGAATTTGTATTAGAAAAATATGATGAAAATGGAGATGAAATAGAGTATACAGTAGACGAGAAAATAACAGATCCAAACAGTATCTTCTATGAAAAGACAATAGTTGGAAACAAAATAACAAATAGATTTAGAATCCCAGAAGGAGAAGAAGGGAAGACAAGCTTAACAGTAACAAAAGTATGGGAAGATGATAGCAACAGAAGAGAAAAACGTCCAACAGAAATAATAGTAAAAGTAAAGAATGGAGAAAATGTAGAACAAAGCGAAACACTAGATGCAACTAATGCAAAATCAGACAATAATAATGTATGGACACATACATATACAAATTTACCAAAATACGATGACAATGGAGATGAAATACAATACACATTAGATGAAGAAGTAATAGGAGAAAATAGTATATTCTATGAGAAAGAAATTAATGATGAAACACACACAATAACAAATACATTTAAAATCCCACAAGATGAAAGAGGAAAGACAAGCTTAACAGTAACAAAAGAATGGGTAGATGATAGTAATACAAGAGGCAAACGTCCAAGTGAGATAACAATAAAAGTATTAAAAGATGGAGACAGCGAAACAAAAGTAGAGGTAACAAATGCAACAGTCACTTCAAGTGAAGAAAATCCAGAAAATTCAAATGAATGGATACATACATTTACAGACTTACCAAAATATGATGACAATGGAAATGAAATAAAATATACAATAGAAGAGGAAATAAAAGATACAAACAGTATATTCTATGAAAAGACAATAGTTGGAAACAAAATAACAAATAGATTTAGAATCCCAGAAGGAGAAGAAGGAAAGACAAGCTTAACGGTAACAAAAGTATGGAATGACGATAGCAATACAAGAAGTAAACGACCAAGTGAGATAACACTAAAAGTATTAAAAGATGGAGACAGTGAAGCAAAAGTTGAAGTAGCAAGTGCAAAAGTAAATTCAAGTGAAGTAAATCCAGAGAATTCAAATGAATGGAAGCATATATTTACAGATTTACAAAAATATGATGAAAATGGAGATGAAATAGAATATACAGTAGATGAAGCAGAGGTAGGAGAAGGAAGTTTACTATTCTATAAAAAGTCTATATCTGGAAATACAATAACAAATACATTCACATTACCAGAAGAAAAGACAGATTTAACAGTAACAAAAGTATGGTCTGATAACGGAGATGAAGCAGGAGATCGTCCAAGTGAAATAATGCTAAAAGTGTTAAAAGACGGAGACAGTGGAGTAAAAGAAGTAGTAGCAAGTGCAAAAGTAAGTGCAAGTGAGGCAAATCCAGCAAATACAAATGAATGGAAACATACATTTACAGGATTAGAGAAATACGATGAAAATGGAGATATAATAGAATATACAATAGACGAAGAAGGAGTAAATGTAAATGATTTAGCAGATTACAAAAAATCAATAGATGAAGATACAAAAACAATAACAAACACATATATAGACAAGAGAACAAATGTAATAGTACATCACTATATCTATGACAGAGAAGAAGGAGAAACAGAAGAAAGACTAGTACCAGACATCGAGATAAAAGGAAAAATAGGAGATGAATATACAACAAGACCTGCAAGTAATATTCCTGCAAATTATAGATGTATAGAAGAACATCCAGAAGGATATACAGGAAACATGGAAGAAGAGACAATAGAGGTAAAATACTACTATGAGTTAATAGAACCAACAATCGAAGGAGAAATAGAGAAGACAGCAAATACAAATATAATAGATGAAGAAAGAATGCCAGTATTAACAAAAGAAAGAGGAGAAGTAATATATAACTTAAAATACAAAGTAGAAATCAAAGACTATATAGGAAAAGCGAGAGTAGAAATAGTAGACAAGTTACCAGCAGGAATAGACACAGGCAAATCAGACTTAGCAGGAGGAATATACAGTGAAAGCGACCATACAATAAGATGGATAGAAATAATAAATGATGTAGACACATTTACAAGTGGAAAACCATACACAAAAGAAATAACAAAACAAATAAAAGTAGTATATAAAGATCAAAATCCAGTAGAAGACTTAGTAAATGTAGTAGAAGGAAGAACGACAGTATATTATCCAGAAGACTATTTAGAAAAAGGCGGAGAAGAGTTAAAAGAGGAAGTAGAAGAAGCAAGAGCAATAGTAAAACAAGATTACAAAGTAAACTTCAAGATAGTAAAGGTATGGGAAGATAATGGAAATGCAAAAGGAAAAAGACCAGAAAGTGTAACAGTTGAAATTAAGGTAAAAGACGGAGAAGAAGCATTTACAAAAGAATTAAACCAAAGAAGTAACTGGACATATGAAGAAGTAAAATTACCAAAATATACAGCAACAGGAGAAGAAATAGAATATGAAGTAACAGAGAAAGGAACAGAAGAAGGAAACTTAAGATACTACGATGTAAATATAGAAAAAGCAGAAACAGAAGAAGGATACATATACACAATAACGAACACATATAAGTTATCACAGGCAGATCTAAACACAAGAGTAACAAAGACAGGAACAAAGGAAATAAAAGAAAAAGATCAAGAGATAAAATACACAGTAAACTTCCAAACAGAGATAAAAGACTACGAAGGAGACGGAAAGATAAAACTAGTAGACACATTACCATATAGAATAGACGAGAGTAAATCAAACTTAGCAGGAGGAGTATATGATAGTGCGAGAAAGACAATAACATGGGAGATAGACTTAACAGGAATAAATACAATAGAAGGAGAGACAGGAAACGGAGTAGGAAGTATAATAAATGGAGTATATGTAATAGACATAACAAAAGAAATAACAGTAGTATATATGGACATCGAGTTAGAAGAAGCGAAAGTAACAAATAAAGTAAAAGGAACAGTAGAATTATACGAGACAGAACAGAAAGATGAGGCAGAAACAAGCTTTGACACAGACCTAAAAGTAGAAGGAAAAGTAGTAGTAAAATACTTTGACATAGACACAGGAGAAGAAATAATAGACCCAGAAACAGGAAAGACATACGAATATGAGATAACAGGAAAGATAGGAAACCAATATACAACAGAGAAGAAAGACTTAAGAGGATATGAGTATGTAGAAACAGTAGGAGATGAGACAGGAACAATAAAAGAAGGAGAGCAAGAAGTAGATTACTATTACAGGACACTACCAGATGGAGAAGTAACAGTCAA
>CANQQQ010000051.1 GCA_947626025.1 uncultured Clostridia bacterium | reverse complement strand
TTTAAGAGAAAGTTATATTTAATGGATAAAAAAGCAATAAGAGAATCAGGATATGACAAAGGACTAGCAGATGGAATTGAACAGGGAACTATTCAAGAAAAAATTAAGGTTGCAGAGAAAATGCTAGAAGAAAAAGTTTCTATAGAAACAATAATAAAATGTACAGGGTTAACAGAGGAAGAAATCGAAAAATTGAAATAATTAATGAAAATATAATTTGAATATTTAATTTTTATTCTATATATCAAACGTCCACAATGGTTGAATAAATACCTAAAATATAATGAGAAAAATCGGAATTTCCGTAAGGAAATTTCGATTTTTTTAATATGTGTGTAACAAAAAAGATAAGAAAATTTAACATAAAAATACGGCAGTGGTAAATTGACCTTCCGCAAAGCCATAGAAGACGCCAGAAAATTGTCAAAATTTGTCGTATTGAAATACGATATAAAATAGTTTAACATTAAATTGTAATGGCAAACCGAAAATAAGAAAAAAATATAATGTAGGGGCGGTCAAAATTCGAAAATTCCGCGGTGTAGGGGCGGTCAGAGCGAGGAAAAGAATATAAAACAAAATGCATTTTGTTTTATATTCTTTTACGAGCAGTGCTTGAAAATTCTGCGAAGCAGAATTTACTGGCCATTGGCCACCCGTGAATAAAAAATTAAAATGTATTTTAATTTTTTATTCTATACATTACCCTACAAAAAAATCTTTAAATTCTCTTATCATATAAAATAAAAGAAAGGAATACGAAAAATGAGAAACGCTAGAACCGTTGATATTGTAACACACACACACACACACACACACACACAAGCATTCTTTAATAGATAAAGAAAATGATGAAAAAATAATAAATTATTAAGGACACAATTTATTGTGCCCTTATTTTGCGTATTTAGGTGCGAAAAATAAGCTACGTCTTAAGTCGTTACTTTTAGATAAAAAGTAATGTGCAAGATAATAACTGTATATACCGCAATATAATAAATTAATAAATTTACAGAATGCTAAAACTCAATTTCGAACAATTTGTAAAGAATAAAATTACAGCGCCCTCTCGACACGCTCGAGATTCCCTATAATTTTATTCTTAACAAATTGTAACTTCAACATCGTTTAAAGCATTCCTCAATTGATTAATTTATTATATTGCTTATAAATGAACAACATAAGAAAGGGAGGGCAAATTATGAATTACAGCAAAAAATTGAAAGAAAAACAAAAGAAAATACTGCTAGGAGGTACACTTAGTGTACTGATAATTATAATGCTAATTTTGGTAATTAAATTAGCAGGACTTTCTGTGCCAATAAATGCATTAGCAAATATAAAAAATTACATATCTAGAGTAATCTCAAACGAAAAAGAAATATCAGGAGTCTCAGACACTATGGAAGCAAATGGGATTAGCCAAATTAGCGAAACAGGGACCTCACCAATATCTTACAATGATGTGAAATTGCAAAACACATCGACAGAAACGTATATCTACGATGCACAAGATTTGTGCGATTTTAGAAATGATGTAAACGAAGGAAAAAATTACGCAGGGAAAACAGTATATTTAATGGCAGACATAGATATGAGAGATGTTTGCTCATCAAGTAAAGGTTCATGGGAACCAATAGGATTAAGTACAGACGCAACAGGAAATGCAGTGTACTTCTCAGGGACATTTGATGGAAATTATCATAAAATAGATAATTTATATATGAATACTAATAACTATCAATATTTAGGACTATTTACTGCGATAAATTCAACAGCGATAATTAAAGATTTAATTATAAGAAATGCAAGTATATATGCTAGTTTTTCAACAAATGCATCGAAATGGGCTGGAATAATTGTTGGTATGAATTACGGTGAAATTTTGAATTGTGGAATACAGAGTGGAAGTATAACAATGATAAAAACAAATGCTAATAGTGGTTCAAATTGGAAAATCATGTATGCAGGGGGAGTTGCAGGAGGTAATTCAGGGACAATATCAAGTTGCTATAATAGGGCAACGGTAAAATCACAAAATATAAAATCAAATTATAATTCAGCTTATGCAGCTGGAATAGCTTCAAATAATGCAGGAACAGTAAGAAATTGCTATAATAGTGGTATAATAAGCGTAAATGGATATTATGTACTATCAGGAGGAATAGCTGCACAACTTAATAATAATGGGAATATATACAATTCATACAATTATGGTTCTATAACAGCTTCAGGAAGTAATACAACACAGATAGCGGGAATTGAGGCAAGGAATTATGGCGGTTCAAATGTAAGCAATTGTTACTGTACCAATACAACAACTTATTCGTATTATACAGGTGACAAAAGCGCAACTACTACAGGAAGAATAGCACCAGAAACACTTAAAACTTACGCTCCAATCCTAGGTTCAGCCTATGAAAATGACGACTGGAACATAAATGATGGTTACCCAATCTTATGGTGGGAAGAACCAAGATTACAATTAGATAAAAATCAAGCCTACATAAAAACAAATGAAGAATTACAATTATCAGCTAATTTAGCATATTGTATTGAGTCAATTCCTAAATTAGAAAATTTGAAAGTAACAGACTTTGAATGGACAAGTACAAATGAAGACGTTGCAACAGTAAACCAAAGTGGAAAAGTAATAGGTAAGAAAGACGGATACACAACAATATATGCGCGACACAAATCAAATGATTTATATGCAATGTGTATAGTAAATGTAGCAAAAGATACAGCAACTCCACAAATTACAACAGGGAATAGATTTACAGCAATCCTAAAATCAAATGGAAAAGTGTATACAATAGGAAATTCTGCAGAGCAGAATTCTCAGGGAATACCATGCCCAGTAAAAATAGACCAAAACACAGAATTAGAAAACGTAAGAAAAATAGCAGTAGGCTCAAACCATATATTAGCACTAACAAATGAAGGAAAAGTATATGCATGGGGAGATAACGGAAATGGACAATTAGGCACAGGAGATACAGACTACAGAAAATATGCAACACCAGTACTAGGAACAGATAAAACAAGTTATTTAGAAAATATAGTAGATATAGAAGCAGGGGGATATGGATCAGTAGCACTAGATGAAAACGGAAATGTATATGTATGGGGAAAAGGAACAAATGGAGAAATAGGAAATAATCAAAAAAGCTCAAAGAATATACCAACAAGAGTAATCGGAGTAAAATTTGGAATACAAGTATCAATAGGAAATGGACATGTAGGAGCATTGACTTCAGATGGAGCAGTTTGGGACTGGGGCTTAAATACAAATGGACAATTAGGAATAGGTTCTACAGCAAATGCACTATGTCCAACAAGAGCAACACTAGATGTAACAGAAATATCATTTGGAGGATATCATACAGCAATAAAGAAAATAGATGGAAGTTTATATGTAGCAGGAATTGGTACAAAAGGAATACTAGGATTAACAGGAACAGGAAACCAAAAAACTTTTACTAAGGTAAACCTTGATGGAATATTAACAGGAGGAAGAAAAATAAAATATGTAAAATCAGGAATAGCAAATACAACAATCTTATTAAGTGATAAAACAGTATGGGAGACAGGTTTTAACTTACATGGAGAATTAGGAAACGGAACAAACGTAACTTCTACAAATTTTATACAAGGTCTAATGGGAGAGAATACACCAATAGAAAATGTTTTAACCATAGGTAAAAACATGGGAGACATAAATGGATCAGATACACTAGGTTGGGGACTAGATACAGCTATAATATTAGAAAATGGAGAAATATATACAACAGGAAACAATGAGCATAGACAAATAGGAAATAACGACACAAAAGATAAAACATACTATACAAAGATGGGGTATGCATATTTAGATTATGCAGAAAAATCAGTAGAATTAGAAGGAGCACAAGGATATCAAATAGATAGAGAAAAAATAAGATATATTCAATCAGTAGTAAATGCATATAATAATGAACCATTATTAGAAGTAGGAGAAGTAAAATACAAAATACAAGATACAAGCTTAGCAACAGTAAATAGTAATGGATATATAACAGCAAATGAAGGAGTAACAGGAGCAACAAAAGTAGAAATAGAAGATATAGAACATGGCTATAAAGCATACTTTACAGTAATAGTAAATAAGTTAGAAAACACAGATACAGTAACATATATTTATGACTCACAAGATATGTGTGAATTTAGAGATTCTGTAAATGTAGGAAATAGCTATGCCGGAAAAACAGTATATGTAATGGCAGATATAGATATGAGTGATGTTTGCTCATCAAGTATAGGTTCATGGAAACCAATAGGAACTACAGTATACTTTTCAGGAACATTTGATGGAAATTATCATACGATAGAGAATTTATATATGGATACTAATGAATATCTATTTTTAGGACTATTTACAGGGATAGCCCCTACAGCGATAATAAAAAATTTGAGTTTAGATAATATCAGTATTTATGATAAAATTAACCAAGGTAGTCATTGTACAGGAGGAATAGTGGGGTGGAGCAGAGGAACAATATTAAATTGTGGAGTAAAAAGTGGAACAATAACTGGATGTACTCCGGTAGGAGGCATTGTGGGGGCTGCAACTAGTGGAAGTGTATTAAGCTGTTTTAACAAGGCAACAATAAAAACAACATATCAATCCGTAGATTATAACGGAATAGGCGGTGGAATAGTAGGAATGACAGAAAATAAGGTAATAATAGAAAGTTGTTACAACAAAGGAAATATAACAGCGAATAGTACTTCTTGTTATTCGCTAGGTGGAATTATAGGACATGTAGCAAGTGATACAACTTCAGGAAGCCTTATAAAAAATTGTTATAATATAGGATATATAACTATTGGAATAAATAAAGGTGGAATTATAGCAGGTTATACTTCAGGTGGAACGATTAGTGTAAGTAATAATTATTGGCTATCAGAATGTGGTGCGACTTATGGTTGGGCAAGGAGAACAAGTAATGCAGGAGCATCAAAAGTTAATAGCAGTGAGTTAAAAAACTACGCTTCAACCCTAGGATTAGCTTATGAAAATGACGACTGGAATATAAACGATGGCTACCCAATCCTATGGTGGGAAGCGCCAACAATACAATTAAATAAGAGACAAGCATACATAAATAAAGGCGAAGAACTACAATTAAGCGTTGTAGGGGTGAGCAGTGCTCGCCCGCTAGAAGAGGTACAAAATATTACAATCACAGATTTTAAATGGACGAGTTCAAATGAAGATATAGTAACAGTTACAGATGGTGGACTAATAAAAGGATTAGAAGAAGGTTATACAACTATATATGGAAAATACACAAATGGAAATGGCAAAGTGATATATGCAATGTGTATAGTAAACGTAGCAGGAGAAGATAATATTGCAATGCCACAAGTAGAGACAGGAGAAAATTTCACGGCAATATTAAAATCAGATGGAACAGTATGGACCGTAGGAAATATAAATTCTGCGGATCAGAATTTAATGGAAATACCACAACAAGTAAAAATAAACGAAACAGAAAACCTAACAAACGTAATAAAAATAGCAGTAGGCTCAAACCATGTACTAGCATTAACCAAAGACGGAGAAGTTTATGCATGGGGAGATAATCAATATGGTCAACTCGGAATAAATAACAATAATTCTAAAAAATATGCAACAAAAGTTTCAGGCGAAGGAGGTTCAAGTTATTTAAATAGAATAATAGATATATCGGCAGGAGCGTATGGAAGTAGTGCAATAAATGAATTCGGCTGGGTATATACATGGGGAAACGGAACCTATGGAGAAATGGGAAATGGAACAACAGTATCAAATAATGCACCAACCAAGACAGTATTAAATAATGGAATATCAGTATCAACAGGAGCAGGTCATAATGTAGAATTAGCGCAAAATGGAAAAGTATATACATGGGGAAGAAATAATGCAGGACAATTAGGAATAGGAAGTACAGCTAATAGTGCAATAGTATTAAAAGCATTTGAAACAGCAACAGAAATATCAGCATCAGGTCTTGAAACAGTAGTAAAAGACATAGCAGGAAAAGTATATTTATGTGGATTAAACATATCAGAACAACTAGGAGATGGTAAATATGCAACCTTACAAAAATTAACAGCAAGAACATTACCTACAGAGGCAACACAGATAATACCAGCAGAGAATCCAGTAAAATACATAAAAGCAGGAACAGGAACAATAGCAATACAATTAAAAGATGGAGCAGTATATACAGTAGGAATAAATACAAACGGAGAACTAGGAAATGGAACAAATACAAATCAAAGTTCATTTGTAAGAGCAATGACTGATTGTAGTGGGACTGCGAACCATGTTCAAGGAGGAGAACAAGAAGAAATAGAACAGCAAGATGGTGAAATATCTCCAAAAGAACTAGAAAACACCTTAATAATAGGAAGAAGCAATGGAGAAAATACAAGTCTAGACATAGCCACAATAAACCAAGATGGAAGAGTATATGTATCAGGAGCAAATGATTATTCACAAATAAGAGATGATGGAACAGAGGAAAAACACTACTTTACATCAATGAGATCTATAGACTTAATATGTCCAGATATAATAAAAGTCGAATATCAAGGCACGAAAGAGTTAAAAGAAGAAGAATTAAGGTATGAAATGGAATACTTTAATGTATATGAAACAGATCAAGAAAGTGGTTCATTACTAGAAAATGCAGAAATTTTAGATACAGGAGTGGCAACATATGAAAATCCAATATTAACAGGTATAGAAGTAGGAAATACAACACTACAAGTAGAGGATGAAGAAAAAAATATATATGTAGATATACCAGTAAGAGTAATGGATCCAAATAGAGAACTAGACTTTATAAGAGTAAATAATATAGAAGCAGAATTACAACTAGACGGAACATATCTAGTAAAAGCAAAAGACTTAGGAGAAAAAGTAACGATAACAGCGCAAACTTTAAAAAATGTAGCAAGTGTAAAATTAGCAGAAGATGAAGAATATATACGACATACAATAACCAAAGAGAATGTAGATTTAGATGAAATAGAAACGATAATTACAGTATATGTACAAGCAGAGGATGGAAAACTAGCCCAATATACGCTAAAAATACTAAAGGTATCAGGTAATACTGCTATAGAAGAATTATCAGTAAAAATGACAATAGAAAAGCAAGCAGAAGGCGAAGAAGTACAAACAGAAGAAATAACAGAAGTAATACAACCACAAGAAGATGGGAACTATTATTTGAAAATAGAAAGAGTAGAAGAAGTAGATGTAAAGGCAATACTAGAAGATCCAAAAGCAAGTGTAAAGATAAAGAATTCAAGATATAAATTAGCAGAAAATGAGCAAAAAATAGGAACAGTATCAGAAAGAACAGAAATAATAATAACAGTAATGGCAGATGACGGAACAATAAAAGATTATACATTAGTATTAGAAAAGAAATCAAACGATACAACAATAAGAATAACCGAAACAGATGAAATTCAAAGAATAGAAGATTATAAAGTATATGTAAGTGAAGACTTAGAAACTTTAAATTTAACTATAACTACGAATAGTGATTATGCAAGTTTAAAATTTAAAGAAGTTGAAGAATATACAGAAAAGCAAATAACAAAAACAATAGATTTAACTCAAGAAGTAGTACCAGAAGAAGGAGAGATAGAACCGGGAATACCAGTATATGTAGAAGTGCAAGCAGAAGATGGAACAATAGCAGAATACACAATAAGAGTAATAAGATCAGGAAATGTAAGATTACTGAGAGTAGAAATAGAAGAACAAGAAATAGAAAACGAAGATGATAAGTATAGAGCACTAGTATCAGCAAGAGAGACAACAAAAATAGAAATAACAGCAGAAAGTGAAACATCAAAAATAGAAATCATAAAAGTAATAGAAAAAATGGAAGGAAATATAGAGCAAGTTATAGGGACGTCAATAGGAACATTAACAAAAGACGAGTTACCACTAGAAGAAAATCCACAAAGTTATATAATAAGAGTAACATCAGCAAAAGCAACAACCAAGAAAGATTATGAGTTAATAATAAGGCAGAAATCAAAAGAAGCAGGAATAGACTATGTAAAAGTAAATGGTACAGAAGTAGAGAACGAAGAAAATGTGTATACATATTATATGTCAGAAGATGAATTCAATGCAGAAGTACAAATCCTTGCAAAAGATGATAAAGCAAGAATAGAAGTAGATGAAAATAATGGAGAAGGATATTTAACATTTAATGAAGCATTTGGAGAAGACACAATAAAAGTAGAAAAAGAAATAAGAGTAACATCAGAAGATGGAACAACCGAAGAAATCTACACATTAATATTGTATAAGAAGACACAAATAATGGGAGCAATAATAACAGAGAACTATGAGCAGAAATACATGGCAAAAGTAAAACTATACAAGAGAAAGAAGAAAGAGGACGACCCATTAGGAGGAGATGTAGTACAAGACATAGGAGAGACAATAACAGGAGATATGACAGAAGAATTACCACAAGATGAAGAAATGCAAGAAGTAGAAGAAGAACTAATACTAGACAGAGAAATAGAAACAGAAGAAGACGGAAACTTTGTATTAGAAATAACAGAAGTAGGAACATATGATGTAGTAATAGAAAAACCAGGATATTTAAGTTATACATTAGCAAAGATAGAGATAACACCAGGATTAGTAGTAGAAATACAAGAACACAAATTAATAGCAGGAGAAGAGGTAGAAGACGGAGAAATTGAAATAGGAGACTTAGTAGAACTAAATGCAAATTTAGGAATAGAAATCACAGAAGACAACAAAGAAGAAAAAGGAAAGTATGACTTAAATGAAGATGGAACAATAGACATGACAGACAGAACTATCTTAAAGAAAAACTATGGAAAAAAGACAGAATATGAAGAATGGGTAGATCCAAATTCTATAAATTCTACAGAAAACGAAGAAGATGAATAAGAAATGTAGGGGCGGTCAGAGCGAGGAAAAGAATTAAAAACAAAATACATTTTGTTTTTGATT
>CANQQQ010000050.1 GCA_947626025.1 uncultured Clostridia bacterium | reverse complement strand
CTAATTTACTAAATATCAGCGATATGCGCAACCTTTCATACATAAATATTTTATCGATTTAATTCCGCCAACGGGTAAGCATATGGAAATTTCATCATCTATACTAAAACTTGTCAGCATCGTTTACTCATTGACAAAAGAATCTCCTCTTAAAAAAGTATCAAAGCAAGAATTAGAGGCAGCTGTTAGGGAAACCAATAATTTGAAGTATGAAAGTTATCCACGCGAATGTCTTAATAGAGTCCTTTGTCATTTAGAATCAGCATATAGTCAATTCGAACCAAGTACCTGGAATTTTTTAGATGACGAAGACCGCGTCTTATGGGAACAAAGAACCTATAAAAATACGATTTGCTTATCTATTGCTGTTATCCATTTTTATTTGGGGAATAAAGAAAGAGCAAAAGCATGGTTATCTGATGAATTATCTGAATATGGATGGATATTTATGCCAAATGAGTCTCTCGATTTGTTAGGGTTCAGCAGTACCAAAGATTTCTTTAATGCGGTCTTTGGTGACAATGGTGAAACATATGAGCAAAAAGAATGGGCAATAAAAATCCATAATGACCATGCGTTGGATGATAGTGGTTGGAATCCATTAGATTATCCTTTTTAAAGGAGGCTAAGGAATTACCTTACTCAGTTGTATAATCCAAGTTGCTTCGCATTGTCATTTGTAAAATTTGAGTTTGGGAATAATCTTTTGAAAGACAAATTTGGAGGGATAGGTATAAGTTATACATAGCCATAATTGTTTTGAGCGTCCGGAGGACTACAGAATTGCCATGTGTCTTGATCCTTAATTGTTTATTAATGATGTAATATTTAGAACTAGCAGTTTTTATTTGAAATCTAAAGATGGAGTGTTTTGATAGATTTTATATGTGTATATTCTCAATATTAGAAAAATATCAAATCATAGTTATATGTCTGAATTTTATAATCCCGAAGTGCAACAAATCTTTCCAGATTCTTGCGCAATCAAATCTCAACAGCTCATTCTGAATGATTTCGGAGTAGATGTTTCAGAAGTTGATTTAGTACATACAGCAGCCATAAATGGATGGTATAATGGCGGAACAGCTCCTCAAGACGTAGGCAAACTATTGGAACTTGCGAATATCCCAGTAACAAGACAGGACAATGCTAATGTGTTCAATCTTGTAAATGAATTGGCACAAGGACATAGGGTCATTGTAGGATTGGATGCTGATGAGATGTGGCATAATGCCTCAATTAGTGACAAATTGAGAAACTGGTATAATGATTTCTTTGGTGAGCAGGGTGGTAATCATGCACTAATCGTTGCTGGGATTGATACAACTGACCCTAATAATATTCAAGTTATTGTTAAAGATCCTGGCAGTGGTGATGATGGCAAACCCTATCCATTGGATCAATTTATGGATGCTTGGTCGGATGCTAATTGCTATATGGTATCTACAGATATCTCTGCGCCGGAATTTGCAGAAGGTATGCAAAATTTTGATCAAGAGTTGGGGCATATTCCTGAAGTAGTAGGCGTAAGTTACCCGGATTTTCAAATTTTCAATGATATAAGTATGGGGCTTCCTCCATTTATGCCTATGGGTGATTTTATTTCTCCTGTGGGAGGCTTTATTCCTCCGATGTCGCCTATGACCTCATTAACCAATGCATACTTCGACTTTGCCAATAATAACATTGGTTTTAATGATATATTCTCAGACAACTACATGTTTAATGATTATCTTGACTGTGGATTAGTTAATAACTATATGCGTCCAACTTGTTATGACGGATTTAGTGATATCAATTGGTGTGATATTCAACCAATGGGATATAATATGCCAATGGATTTTGACCGATTTGCATTAGCTGGAATGGGTGTTGATTACAATATGTTCTATAACGATTGTATGAGTCAATTTAATGCTATTGGTGATTTTAATTCGATGGCTCTTTGTCAACAGCAGTTAGATATTATGAACTACTGCGATTGTAATTGTATGGATTATTCTACGGACTTTTTAATGTACATGTGAAATGAAGACTGATGCAGATAAACTTAGAAGCTTTCTTAAGCAAGCTACTCCTATAATAGAAACATACGGTAAAAAAAGTTTGATTGCCGAAATTGACACGGCGATTACTACTACCGAAAATTCGGCCACAGTATTATTTTGTGGAGAATTTAAGAGAGGAAAATCAAGTTTGGTAAATGCTATTATTGGAACAAACCTATGTCCAACAGACATAGGCATTGCTACTTCTGTTATTACTACTATCAAATATGGAGCTGTGAAAAAAGCCGTTAGGTACTACGGTAATTTGTTGGAAGACGCAAATTCATTAAAGTCCGAAGAAATTGAATGGGACGATATTGAAAAATATACAATGGGTGATGTTTTGGAGATTGATAATACTATACTTGTCGAATTATCATATCCTTCACCTTTTTTGAAAAATGGCATTACAATTATCGACACTCCGGGCATCGGTGGTTTGGATCCACGTCATGCGATATTAACCCATATGGCCTTGCCCAAAGCCGATGTGATAGTATTTGTCACAGATGCAGGTGAACCTTTAACACAATCAGAGTTGGATTTTTATGAAAACAAAGTCCTTTCGTGTGGAAAGCAGAATGTTGTATTAGTGAATAAATCTGATATCCTTACAGAAGATACATTAGCTACTCATATCGGCAACACAAAGTTACAACTTGCAAAGTTTTGTTCGCCAGAGGTTATTCCTGTTTCTGCTAAATGTTGGAATTTATATACGAAGTTGGAAGATAATGATTTGTTGTTAAGTTCAAATAAAGATGCTGTTTTGACTGGCATAACAGAACAAACAGAATCTTATAAAAGGAATCAATATAAAAAATATCGAGATATGGTAGTATCCGAACTTAGAGATGCATTAAATGCCATATCAGTAGAGATACAACAACTTCAAAAGGATTCTAATGAAAAATTAAATACTATCGAAGAACTTCAAAAGCAACAGGTTGCATTGGGTAAATTCAGAGCTGATTTAAATAATCCGAAATCTCAGATTATGCTACAGATTAATTCCATATTTGAGGATGCACGGAACGAGGTTCAGAATATAATTTCTCATGACGGAACGCTCCTGACATCAACAGAATTTGACGCCTTACTTGAAAGTGAACGAGGTCTTGAAAATGAAGGGAAATGGTTTGTAGCTCAGATAAATGATAAATTGCAAAAATTATCAAGACGAGTAGATAATAGAATAGAGAGTGCTTTTGAAGAAATTTCTAATAGAATTGAAAAAGAGATTACCAATGTTATGGATTCTGAAGCGTTTTTAGTGTCTGGAGATCTCAAAAGTTTCAGTGTTATAAGCAGTCAACTAGCCTTCTCATTGGCCGGCAAGGTAATGACTGGAGGAATGATTGGAGGCTTAGCTACTGTTGCTGTTGAACTATTAATCCCTGGTGTAGGCTTACTAGCAGGATTGGCAACTGCTGCAGCTTTGATTTGGAAGCAGGTTTCACGGGAGACACAACAACAGAAACGTATTTCATTGCGGCAGCAAGTTCTACCTAAAATAAATCTTGCCATAACAGATATGAGAAATCAAGCAAATACTCGTTTCACTAAATTTCACCAGAATCTATTGCAGACTTTACAAATAATTATCGAGGAAACTGAAGATAAGATGAAGACTTTGCAAGCGTCTATTCAAGAGAGTAGAACTAGCGAGCATAAAGGTAAAGAGAAAATTGCAGAACTTGAACAAAAAGTAAAGTTTTGTGAAACTTTGATAGCACAAATGAAATTGCTCTATTCTAATCCATACTCAAATGCACAATGACGGTTTAGTATACAGTAAAATAGTTGATTGCTTGTCAGAATGCCGCCAACTTATATCTACATCGCAATGGATGAGTAATACTCATAAATCCATATGCGATGTAGATCGCCGTATGAGCGAACCAATGCAATTGGCTATAGTAGGACGAATTAGCAGCTCAAAATCAACACTTGTAAATGCTATTCTGGGAAAATCCGAAGTTGTAAGAACTGGGCATGAGGCAGAAACATTTAATGTTAGTTGGTTAAAATATGGAGATGACACTGCCCCCATTATAGTTCATTTCAAAAATGGACAGAAACAAATTGTTGACAGGAATAATTGGTCTGAGTGGGCGTCTCATAAAGGACAACAATCTCTCAAAAATGAGGTGAAGTACATAGAGGTAACCTCGAGTTATGAGATGCTTAAATATCTCAACATCATTGATACACCAGGTTTGGATGCGACTAGTAAAGTTGATTCCAAAAATACGATTGATTTCCTCAAAACCGTCAATCCTGATGCTGTAATTCTGTTATTCTCGAAAAGTTTATCGGAAGATTCTTTGAAGTTGATAAATGAGTTTCAAAATTCAGAAACAAGCATGTCGTTTTCAATAAATCCCATGAACGCTTTGGGCGTATTGTCTAAAGTTGATATGAATTGGGATATTATGAATGATAAAGATCCGTTAAAGGCTTCAGAAATTGCAATCAGACGTACTTTATCAAGTCGTTCAGATGTTAATAAGGTTTTGTTTAGAATCCTACCGCTTTCAGCGTTAATGGGGTTATCGTCATCTATCATTACACATGATGATAGGTTGGCTTTTGAGCAGATTGCGAAACTTGATGATAAATGCATCACTCGGTTATTCATAAGTCCAGAATTTTTTGTCAAGGAATACGACTTCATAGAGTTATCCAAAAAACATCGTGAAGAATTAGTCTTAAAATATGGGCTATATGGAATTTATGTTTGTGTGAGAGCGATACAAGGCAGTACAGGAATCACCTTGTCTGAGTTGTCACAAATTTTGAGAAGACAGTCTGGTTTTGATGCATTCATAAAACTCGTTATATCTCACTTTGGAGATCGTGCGCAACTACTTAAAGCCCAAAGAGGAGTTATGAAACTGCTTGAGGCAATCAATAAAGACCGTGTAAATGTTCAAACTCAAGAACAATTGAATATAGTGAATACAATATATTCAAAGGTAATTTCAATTGAGAATGATTTACATGAGTTAAAAGAGTGGAGTTTGCTTCTTAGAATCTATGAAAACAAAGTTTCTGTAGATGATGAGTTTATGAGAGAGTTTCTACTCATAAGTGGTGAGTCTGGACATTCTGCAATTAGTAAACTAAATATGGCAGATAATGCGAGCATCTTAGATATGGTAACGTATGCTGCAGATAGACATAAATACTGGAAGTCAAAATTTAATGCGTGGTACGGTTTGTCTCCAACAAAGGCCGAACCATATTCTGTAATTGCAAAGTCTTACGAGTTATTAGTGTCAAGACTGCAAAATCTAAATGTAGAATACGAGAAGGCACAACGAGCAATAAGAATTTATAACCATTATATATACGGAAAGGATTCATTATGAATTGGGTAGCAGTAGATTTAGGTATATCAACCATAAAAGCTTCTATACTGGATAAGAGCAACAAGCCTATGCGCCTATCTTATTCTATGGGTAATTATGAGACCACATTACTATCATCGATTGTTGTTAGAAACGAACAGGTTGTTTTAGGAGATTATGCTTCTTTATTAAGTATACTCGATCCTTGCGCAAAAGTCATTAATTGGCAATCTTCTAATGAAAAATCATTAATAGCAAAGACTGTTTTTGAAGCAATGAAGGATGCAGCCGCAAGACACTATAATAATCAAAATATAGGCATTGTGTTGCTATACAATAATATAGTCGATTCGGAATTAACGAGTATCGCTAAAGAGATGTTTAACGAGGTTAAGGTGATGCAGGCTGTTGATGTGATAAAGCGGATAATTTCGCCAAATTCGGATTTGATGTTGATTGCTGATTTCGGAGAGAGTGCATTTCGAGTTACATTGCAAGATAGAAGTCACTCATTATATCAAAATTCTGACGAATCATTAGGTTTCTCAGCATTTGATATGCTATCGTTGATAGATTGCATTGATCCTTCATCTCATAGTAGTATAGAAATCGCACTATTAGGACAAATGATGCAGCGTATAAAAATATTACTTAATAATGGGAATGAAGTATACATTCCCAATAAATTCTCTGTTAAGGGAAATTCTATTAAGGAAGCATTTGAACAAAAGATGACAACATTTCTTTATCAATGTTTTGATGAGTGTTCAAATGCTTTGAAGGCAATCTCTAAATCATGGAGTGATATAGAGGAGATTGTATTTATAGGAGGTGGTGCACATTGCAATATATTGGATACTGTTTTTGATAAGTATATGCAAAGTCAATATCCATTAGTATCTTATAATAGTAAAAATAGTGGTTTTGACGCACAATTTGCGGTAAGCAATTGTGCAATACAATTACCATTAAGAACAAATACCGGTGTTGTAATTAAATATTAGTAAACATGAATATATGTCTTTTAGGGCTTAGTGGCTCAGGTAAAACCTGCTACTTATATACGGCCACACATGTATTAGCAAGAGGTGTTGAGGTTAATGGCCATATAATCTCAGCTACATCAAGCAATCGCCAACAAGCAGTTCGACTCAATAAAGGTATCGAGCAGATGGCCAGTGGAATATGGCCCGAGGGAAGTGTTACTACGATGACATATCCATTTGATCTAAAAATAGATGGCAAATCCGTTTTCCCTTTTACAATTTATGACTATCGTGGAGGTATGCTTAACGGATTAAGCGATGAAGATCAAGATGATGTAGAGGAAATATTTGATACATTTGAGGAATCTAGTTGTATTGTTATTCTGGTAGACGGCGATACGATTATGCAGGCTCTAGAACCTGGGGTTCTTTCTCCAACTCATAGGCAAAATGTTTCATTTGCTGCTCAGCTCAAGGCGCGAAACGAGGTTAATTATATTGAATCCTTAGTCAAGGAATGTAATGAGCGTATGAGTAGAAATGTTCCTATTCTATTGGCAATTACTAAAAGCGATATTTTCTTTCCGGATGAATTGGATGCGGGCAAAAGACTATTAAAAGAATTATTGCCGTCTGTGTTTTCTCTCCGTAATGATATGATTGTCGGAATAACGGCTATAACCTTAGGGGAGGATTTACATAATGAGTGTGGAAAATTATCTGGCACTCTTTGTCTTAATACGGATGGAAATGTTCATCTTCCAATTTTGTTTGCTCTTTTCCAGAATATTGATGAAATTGGTGAAGATGCAGATACTGAAGAAGCTCGTTTGTTAATTAGAAAACTTTTCTCTTCTAACAAGATAAACTTTTATAGAGGAGGTAAAGTCGCATTTATCGTGTAATTATGAAGATAGAATATTATTCTTATACAAGGGGAGCGGAAATGGACTATGGTCTATTTTCAACTCCAGGTAACTTAACTAAATCCCAAATAGATATAGTTAGAACGAAATTTATGTCCATATTAGGTGACGATGTTGAACGTAATCTAAAAACACCTAAATGGATATTATATAAAGACTATAACTTCTTGGTGTGGGGACTGTGTTGTGAAAATCGTCTTCTGGCATCAAACCATCAAGAAACCACACATAAAAACAGACCGGTCAGAGGGTTCTTTGCTATCGTTATCAGCGATTTCAAAGGAGAAGAACTTAGGCTACCTTTTGATATAAATTATTTTAGAGAATTATATCGAATTGAGGTTGAGAAATATTGGGATCAGAAAGAACTGCATCAAAATCAAACATTAGGATACCTAGTTGGTAAATATAATTATGTTAGTGAGGCACATAATAACTATGTAGACTTGCTCAATACTGATATTTTCCAATGTCAATCTTTAGGTGAACTTGATAAAGAAGGTGTTATTGCGGCAGCCTTAACCTTAGACAAGGTTTCGTTACTTATTGATAATGACAATATTGAGCAGGCGACCAATAGAAATGGTTCATTTATGAATTGTCTTACCTCATCAGTTAGCTTTGGTTTACATCATGTTAAACAACAATGTCCTAAGTGTAAAAAATATGTGTCATCATTTACGCAAACAGGTGTTTGTTTTGATTGTGAGGAGGCAGAAGAGGTAATAAGACGCAGAACTATAAAAGATGAAGATGATATGGATAAACAAATGAAGATTGAGTTAGAATTTGCTCAAAATAAAATTGTAGAGTTGGAATCAGAGGTAGAGTCTAATCGCCTACAGTTAAAGAAAAAAGATAGAGTTATAAGAATTTTAGCGGTAATATTAGTGGGATTATTAATAGCTCTTTTGTATTCACAGGACTCCTTCTCTCTAAAATTATTTAAGGAAAAGCAAGAAACTCAATATATTCCTAGCAGAGATTCTCATATTTGGGATAATGGTAGAACCGATAATGATTCTATACATTATCAAGAAGCCTCGTTTAAGTTTTTTGAGAGCGCTATAAATGTGGATGCAGGCACACACAAAAAATTTCCTATCAAGTTTCAAACCAATGATGATAAATATAGGATAGAGTCTAATGCTGATTGGATAAAGATATTATCAACCGAAGGTGGGTTGATAACTATTGAGATTGCAGCCAACAAACAAAATGATAGCCGTGAAGGTAAGGTTACCGTTACATATGGCAATTCAAAGACCAAGAGCATAGTAATTACACAAAACGGGAAATTGAACTAATAGCGCATGAATCCTTTTAAGTTTAAGCAGCTTGACGATTTTACAATTGAAGATTGTGAATTATATATTAGCAGATATCCCTATGGCGAGCATACAATAGAAGTAAAACGATTATTGAAGGAACTAAAAAAACAAAAGGCAGAGCAGCCTATATTAGCAAATAAAAAAGTAAAGCCGCAACCTGAAGAACCGAGAGAAACAAAAAGAAAAACTGAAAAATCATCCAATAGAGATCTGATGCAGACAAATGATACAAACTCATCTGATGATGTGGCAAAAACTATTTTTGCTTGGATTGGAATCATAGTAGTTGTACTTGTTGTAGGAACAATAATCATAAGTGTATTAAATGAAATTTTGCCATACAATTGGTGGAATAAGTACCGATATATAATATATCCTGCTGGATTGGCTCTTGGCCGATGGTTGCAAGAAAAACATAATTGATAGAAATAGGAATTATGAAGATAAAGAGTGTAGAAAATTTTACATTTGAAGAATGTCGTGAGTATCTAAATCAGAATCCTAACGGCACTGAAAGAGCTGCGGTTGAAGATAGAATGAATACTATCCTTAAGCAAAATGCGTATACCAAAGAACAGGAGGATAAACATAAAAGATTAGAACAAAATCAATATGAGAATGATGTAAAATGGATTGATATCAAACAATTTTTAGCAAACCGCAAGTATCGTAAGTTCTCAGGTCTTAAAAATTTATTTTTCGCCTTATTATTATCTGCTATTTTTTTGATCCTTGCTTCAGAATATTATTGTAATACTGATCATTACATAATGGAGGAATATTCATCTGAACAAGCCAGATGTACATCTGGCATAGAGTCGTTATTATTATATATTGAGGCTCTAGTTTAACAATACGTTGTAAAGTGGCATATTAATTGCATATCCATTTTTAAAAAGGAGAGGCTATCATG
>CANQQQ010000049.1 GCA_947626025.1 uncultured Clostridia bacterium | reverse complement strand
ATGTATCTGTCCGTATGTCGACTATATAAATATCGACCTATCTCAAACTTTGAAACTATTGGAAGATGAGCAGGAATGACAAGTTCAAAGTCGCCACACTCATTGTACCTGTCAACCCACTGCAAACTTTCAAACTCATCAACAATATCGAGTGCATCATACTTTTCATCAAGCAATAGCCACTCCATGATTACACTCCTCCATAAGCCACTCTGTAATCAAATGTAACAGACAGATTTTCTTCTCCAGTTCTGGCTGAGAATCTGAACAGGTTATCTCCGGTTGTCAGTTGAAACCAGTCAGAATCCTTGCCAATAGCGCTGAATATATTAGTGTATACACCAGAGCGATGGAACTGTATCGATCTGTGCCCTCTTATAGTGCAAATTATGATATCATCTCCAGTACCAAAAGAACCGCCAACAATCTTAGCAGCCTTAGCAGTGTCGATGAACATTGTTTCACCAGTGTCAATATTTTCAAGAGTAATATCCTCAGCTCCGGCCATTGCATGAATCGTAATCGTTACACCAGTATCAGCGTCTCCATCATACCGTAATATCGCTCTCGTATCGAGCAGGATCTCACCAAACTCTATTGTAGCGCTTCCTGCCAAATATTCACTTGGCTTAGGTATAACATTCCCATCCTGAGCAAGCGTACTTCTACTTCCATACTCAACTTTACAGCCTTTAACTAAAATCTGATCCGAGTTTACAGTAATTAGCCCATGCGGATGCACTAAATATAACTTAGCCCAATCACTGTCACCGTCAATGTCAAGTTCAGCATAGAAGTTATTGCCAAGATCGAGATGTTCACTTCTGAATGACCCAGAGAATGGTATGTCAAAAGTACTTGTTTTTAGGCCGCTATCAAGTAAAATTGACATGGTAACAGTTTGGCCACGTTCAAGATTAAACTGCTGGCCCCATTGGAAGTCAGTTGTGTTTTGGGCGTAGTCTGTCATCTTAAGTCCAGATCCGTCTACTAAATCTATCATGAACAGACCATAATCACCAGAATAAACTTCCCACCCTCTTAAAGTCTGTCCTTTATCATGCCAGTTGGTCTGAACTTCTGTACCAATTATTGTAGACATCGTGCCAGATTCAAACTTGGCTTCGGTAATTGTTATAGAATATCCGCTAAGTAAATAGATCTGACACTCTAATCTTGCGTCATCTTTGTTGTAATACCATGCGATGTATTTACCAGTAGCAAACATTTTAAGCCCAAATGCAGCACTTGCATCGCCTAATACAATGTTCGCTGTGGTTGTAACAAGTCCATCTTCTTTGGAAAGGATAGAGAATGTATAGTTACCATTTACAAATCCAGCAGTCGGATAATTATATAGAAAATATGTATTACCAGTTTGATCGGAAGCTGGCCGTTCAATTCTCATTCCATCTGGCTGTAAAGTAGCTGTACCATGACCATTGTTTAAGTTTATAATACACCAGTCATTAGCCTTATGTGTTGTAGCTACTTCACCCTCATAAGTTCTGAGGATTGGCTTCTTAATCAGATTTGGGTTGCTAAGCTTTGAATAGTTCTCCGGATTATGCTGGAAGTCAAAGTTATAAAGTAAGTTAGTATTGTAGTCGGTTTCCTCGCCAACTGGCGTAAGAGAGTCGTCTGCAAATGGGAACTCAAATAACGGTTTTACACCGGAGAATACTGTTGCTGTTCCTCTCTCAGCATAGAAGAAAGGATCCAAGCAAAGAACTCCAATCTGTACAGTCTCATCAGAACTGAAGATACTGGGCTCACAAGATTCTACATAACCTACAATTTCGCTCTTTCTTGTATCTGTTTCAAACAGTAATGTTACCTGCTTCTTTACCTGGAAGTAATGGTAGAGTTTATGTCTGTTTACTTCTACTGATGGATTCTTTAAGGGCTTTAAGTTAAATGTAATAGATCTTGTCTGAGCCCTTGCCGAGTTATAAAAGGCACCGTCACCGGTAGCCATATCAGTTGAATTGATCTGAGCGTTAGCCTGACCAATTCCATCAATGTCTATGATGACGATGCCAGATTCCCAAGGATTAGTGAGTTCCATGCGTAAGCTCTCACCCTTGGCAGTTGTAACCGTAACAGCTTGAATCATGAACACTCACCCCTATTTTGATTTAGATTTAGATTGATATGCCTTATAAGCTGAGGAGTTACGGGATGGACCAGAATAGACACCCTCGCCGTTTATACCGATGTCTTTGCTTGTAACCTTACTAAGCGCAGATTTGGTGTTTCTGTAAATTTCAGAAGCAGACGTAGCCTTCGGGGAAACAATAGTCTGATTGTAAGTAACAGTTGTGCTGCTGCTTCCAAGTTTACTACTGCTGGAAGATTCCTTTTCACGTCGTGCCATTTCTTCCTGAATTCCATAGGCTAAACTGCTAGTGGTAGATTCGGCAAGAACAGCTTTCATCTGAGCATCAGTCAAAGATCTGATAGCATACTCAAATTCTTCCTGACTGTCGACATAATGCATAATCTGACTATGAAGACTTGAACCTTCACCCCACATCATCCATGTAGATCCAGGAACATTCTTGTCATAGTTTGGACTTGGTCCTCCGCCGCCTCTTGTACCGAAGCTAATTCCTCCAGATTTTCTGGAAGAGCCACCGCCTCCTCCACCTCCTACGCCACCGCTACTACTGCTAATAGAAGCGATAGACGTTGAGGTAGTTTTGCCACCAACTAGACCAGTTAAATCAGCACCTTCAAGAGCTGCTTCTTTAGCCGCTGTCATAAACTCAGTAAGTTTGGCAGTAAATTCCGGCATCTGGTCTTCAACTGCTGAAGAAACATGGTCAACCAGAGTGGTACCCATTTCGTCACCATTCTCTTCAAATACAGGAACTGACTCGCCAAGCGCATTTGTTGTAGTCTCGACAAAGTCAGATTGAAGAACATCTCCAATAGTTGTATCTTCTCCTTTGAAAGCATTTAGGAACTCCTGAACTGCTTCCTCGCTGTAACCATAGATCTTACTTGTCGGATCTTTAATGGCATCCATAAGAACTTGATTCACTCGGTCATCTTTATCCGAAATACCATCGATGAAACCTTGAATGGTGAATGAACCAATCTCATAGAATAACTTCGATGGTGATCCCATTTTGAGGTAACTCGTAATGCTTCCAACAAAACCCTGAAGTTTCTCCATAAAACCAGTTTTGAATCCATTGAACTTCTCAAGAACACCATTTACTAAGCCATCCAACATTCCAGAGAATGAATCGCCAAAGGAAGACGCTATCCCCTCAGGATCGAATTGTTTAGCAAACTCTTCTGGATTAAGAAGATCTGGGATACTTGCTCCCATACTGCTAAAGTCAAATCCGGCTCCAGCACCAGCAGAAGAAGATGAACTTTTTCCTTTGCTTCCACTTCCACTTCCAGAACCAGATCCGCTGCCTTTACTGGTTTTCTCTTTTTTCTTCTTAGTTTCCTCAATTGGGTTCTCAGTATCTTCAGCTATCTGAACTTTGATGTCGTCATTAACTTTAGACATCCATTCATTATAAAGCTGAAGCGGACTTTCTTCCTCAACAAGATTAAGAAGATCATCGGCCTGCTCTTCGATAACTCCTCTTGTAGCTTTCCACTGTTCATAGATATCAGCAGGATCTGTATCTGCCATAAGTTCAAGACCAAGATCGTTCTTACCAGTTTCAGGATTATAGTGAGCTCTGTCAAATCCAACATTAGCAGCATAAGAATTCAGAACCATTTCCTGATCATAGCCCATCTGGATAAGTCTGTTAATATCATCCATATGTTCTACTTCATAATCAGCCCAGGCTCTTCTTGCATCCTTTTGATCCGTAACATCTTTCTTCAAAGACTTATTCATGTCACGGTTCAGGTCAGCAATATCCTTAGCATAGCCAGCAATGTCTTCCTCAGCAGACATGATTTCCTCTTCAATATCTTTGATGAGTTCTGTTTCTTCTGGGAAGTTTGCCTGGACATTCATCAGTTCTTTCTGAGCTCTCTCCAGGTCGGTAAATCGTTTCTCAGCCTTAACATTAAGACGCTGAATCTCTCTGTCATGTTTCTCTCGTTCAAGCTGCGCTTTCTTGATTTCATCTTCCTCTTCATCATCGTAACTATGGTACAAAATATCTTCAAGTGTATTGACATGTTCGTATTTCTTGAGATCGTAATCTGCTGCATCTCTGGCATCCTGATCTTTAACACGCTCTAATGCCTGTTCCTTGATCTTGGTGTTCATCTCGTTATTAATATCGGCAACATCCTTAGCATAGCCAGCAATTTCTGACTCATACTTCATGATGTCTGATTGGATTGATTTTATTTGCTCTTCTTCATCAGGGAAATTCTCTTGAAGAGCCTTCAATTCAGCAGTTGCATTCTCAATGTCAAGCAAACGAAGTTCAACATACTTGTTAATTCTTTCGATTTCTCTTTCTGCCGCTCTTCTGCCAAGAGGATCTGCTTCGGCGTCTTCCTCGATGGCATCAAGTGCATCGTCCATTTTGATAGAGTTTTCGAAGGACTCACGTTCCCAGTCTACCTCGTCAAAGACTTCCTTGAAAGCGGATACAATGTTCTCAGCCTTCTGGTGAGCCATCTCTTCGGCAGACATGTCGTCCTTCAAGCCCCATGCAATACCTTCAATGATGTAGGTACCAATCTCATCTCTCGCTACACGAGAAGGAGAATGAATATCTAAAGTTTCTTTACTCTTATCGATTAGTCTACGGCTTATAGACGCCATACTATTGAGAGCAGACTTTGTGGCATTCTTATCATTGATACCGCCACTAAGGCCATTCACAATATCGACACCTATACTGTAAAACTCCCTTGAAGGAGAATGACTGTCTACGGCATTTCGCAAAGTATTAACCATGCTATTGCCGAGATTCGTCATATCAGTGATTAAGCCGCTTTTCTTTGCATTTATACCATTGCGAATCTCCTGAACAACGTCTCCGCCAAACGTATTCATCTTACTTGGTACATTGTTGTTCAGAACATTATAAAGCTGGTTGCCAATTGCAATAATATCGGATCTTGAACGAGCCATCTCATCATCAAAGCCAGAAATAAGATTGTCTCCGGCTGTCTGACCGAGTTCGGTCATCTCAGGATCAAGACCGTTGCTGACACCATTCCTGAATGCCTCTGCCAGAGTGTTTCCGGCATCACGCATCGATCCAATAGCGCCGCTTAACTGTTCGTCACTAAATCTCTGAATAGAATCTGCAAAGTTAGAAATGCCTTCTGCAAAGGTTCCAATAGACTCTCCAAATGAGCCAAGATCATTGTCGCCAAATATCCCTGAGAGCAATCCACCATGGTTTGTAAGTGATCCTTCAAGAGCGCTTAATCCCTGGCCAAGTTCAATTGCAGCTTCAGCAAATCCAATATTGGATTCTGACATAGAATCGCAAATAGAACTTATAAATTTCTTTAAACTCTCACCGAATGCTTCAATGTTTTGGCCAAAGTGACCAAGATCATCTTGGCCCATGATCCATTGAATGAATCCGCCCTTATTAGTAACCGAGTCTTCAAGCTCAGCAAGCGCATGACCAATGTCAACTACTGTATCGACGGTAGACTGATCAAATCCTAATTGCTGAATTTCTACAACTTGCTTGAGGAAGTTCTTCATTCCAGTTCCGAATTGGCCCATTCGAGTTCCGAATTGACCAAGATCGTGAGAACTGAACCATGAAACTACTACACCAGTATTTCCGATGCTTCCTTCGAGCTCATCAAGTGATCTTGCAACAGCAATGACAGCATCTGCCTGAGTAGTATTACAACCTTCGATCGACTGAAGGAATTTGGCCATACCATCGCCAAACATCTTAATTCGATCTACAAATCCTTCCATGGCTCGATCTCTAAAGAAGCCCGTAAGAGCATCCATAGGACCGATTGCATCGTTCATGTTAACAAGCGCTTCAACAAGAGCGGCGGTATTACCAACCAAATCTGGCGACAATCCAGCCTGACTCATTGCGTCAACAAAGCTAACTATGAATGGAGAGAATTGCTGTAATGCTTCACCGAATGTTCCCCAACTCTCATAATCTCCAGAAGGAGTGAAAGTTCCAAACGCATTGCAAATATCGACAATGTTCTCGACCTTCGTAACAAGATCGTCATTGAATCTATCTGCGCTGTCAAGGAATGGAGTTACACTTCCAGCGAAGTTTGAAAGAATTGGGCCAAGGGTTTCAAGAGCCTGTGCATTCTGGATGTTAACGCCTTTCTGAAATCCACCAATGATGCCACCGATGAACCCGCCAATAGCGCCACCTAAAGAAATAAGGACGTTTCCGCCACTATCAAGCAGTGAACTGAACCCACCGCCAGTAAGTTCTTCAATTGCGCCAAATAAGACTGTAAGACCGGTTATAACGCCTGCAATGACTCCCAGAACTACTCCGCCCTGCTCGATCAAAGTAACAGGGATGAGCCCGATTAAAGCGCATGCAAGACCAACTGCGACACAAGCAATTAGAATCGTTCCCATTGCCAGAATAGCAGCCAGCCATACATCCTGTTTCGATGCAAAGCCGTCAAAGACGCCGCTGTTAAGAAGCAGACCAAATATCGCCGTAAGGCCCATCAGAACTATGCCATACATAGCCATTGCAAGTGCGTTCGTAGCAGCTTGAGCGATCGTAGAAACATTGACAAGATTCGCTACTAATATTACGCAAACAGCGATAGCGGCCATTACAATTGACAACGCTAAAGCCTTCTGAATTAGACCATCAGACTCTGTAAAGTAAGCAAATATCGCCAGACCAGCAACTGCGATAGCCACAAAGCCGATCATTTCGATTACTTTGCTTACGGCGTCAGTAATTGTGCTTGCATCAACAAACTTGAGGTTAATCAGTGTTACACAAGCCGCGCAAGCAGCCATAATCTCGCTTAAAGCTGTCGCCTTAACCAGGAGATCTTCAGTATTCGGTAAATATGAAAGAGCTGCTACTGCGGCAGTCCCAGCAGCGATAAACGTTCCAATCTCAAGAGCTTTACCAACTGCATCCGATACGGTGGTTGCCTCTGTAAGTTTACTGTTAAGTAATGTTACACATGCTGCACAAGCCAACATAATCTCACTCATTGCAGTAGCTTTGCTCAGCATTCCTTCGCCTTCTGGTAAGAATGCTAAAGCTGCTACAGCCGCTGTTGCCGCTGCAATGAATGTGCCAATCTCCATGACTTTACCGACAGCATCTGTAACAGTCGTAGGAGATGTAAGCTTGCTGTTGATTAATGTAACTGCAACTGCGCAAGCGAGCATAATCTCACTCATTGCAGTAGCTCTTATCAGTAAACCTTCAGAAGCTGGTACAAATGACAATGCCGCAACAGCAGCCGCACCAAGAGTGATGAATGCCGCCATTTGAGCAATGTTCTGAAGTACCATTGTCCAAGTTGCAGGAGTAAGGTTGTTAGAATTGACTGCTTTAACTGCGTAACCAACAGCTATCAGTATTTCGGCCAGAGATGTAGCAATAGCCAATACTCCGCTTGTATCGAATCTCTGCAAGAATATAATCAATGCTGATGCAGCGGCCATGAAAGCCAGCATAAGAGCAGCATTTGCAATAGCTTTAACTACACTTGCACGAGCCAGGTTACCAGTATTTATCAAATGAACTGCTACACCGAATGCAACAAGTGCAAGGCTCATAGCCACTGATGCGCCAATTGCTTCCTGGAATGGAATCATTGATAGCAAACCGACTACTAAGCCAACAGCTCCAACTGCTACTGCCATTACAGCAAGAGTAGCCACGCTGGTCTTCATATCTTTTGCAGCTAGTTCAAGGACTGCGAACATCCCCATTAAAGCTGCTACAACCAGCGTTCCCTGAATAGCCTGGCCAAGATCCAAGGCACCCATGTAATCGACAGATAAGCCAAGTGCCAGAATTGCAACGCTTAAAAGCACAAATGCCATACCCATCTTAGCAGCATTTGTTGAGATGGTGTTCATAAATATCTCAAGAACTGCATACATGGCCATTAATGCAGCTACAACTATTGTACCTTGAACTACTACTCCAAGCGGTAATGACCCAATGCTGTCAATGGCGTGTCCTAGAATAACGATTGAAGCGGCGATTAATACTAATGCGACACCAGCTCTTGCAGCGTACCTTCCTGCCAGATTTGTTACGATCATAAGACCGGCAATCATACCAAGAAGAACCATGTACTGCGGAATGATAGCCGTTAATGCGTCAACATCTACATTCTGAAGCTGCTTAGCAACCGCCAGCATTAGTAAAATATCGCCAATTGCTACGGCAAGACCTACAGCGCTTCCGAAATGCATATTGCCAACAGCAACAGACAATCCGACAAGCATTGCAAGAACTACTACAAGAGATCCAATGTTTCTTTGAATTCCGCGAATATCGGCATGAGCCAAAGACTCAAGAGAAAGTACTAAGATTCCTACAGAAACGGAGAAAGCGATCATGAAAGCTGCGCCTTTTCCGAATGCAACACTGGCGTTAGACATTATAACAACTGCTGCTGTCAGCTCAAGAATGATAACAGTCAGAGCAAGTAATCCTTCGCCTAAATATGTTGTATTCAGATTAGTAAGCAGCCATAGTGAAGCAGAAAGAACACCGATTGCACCAGCCATTGCAAGCAAACCGATACCCATTTCCTTAAATCCTATTGCCATTGCTTTGGATTTAAGAATAAACCGCTCTATCAACGCCATAGCTAATGCTACCAATACTACTCCGCCAGCTAGTGATCCCATAGCGACTCCAGCACGAATAAGCGCTTCAGAATCGATTTGAGACAGCAATGCAAGAGCAGCAGCTAATAGTGCAAAAGCCATAGCAATACTTTCAATAGTCTGCTGAATCTTAGATGTCTTGAAGTTATTGACTATAGTATCGGAAATTGTATCAAGTAATTTTGTAGCGCTCTTTCCAATTCCAGCGAAACTGCTTACAACGTCAGTGAAAGATTTAACAAGGCCCTGGATCTCATTTAATACTCCACTGAAACTTTGCATTAGATCATAGATTCCGAACACAACTCTAACCAGAGCAAAATAGAAACCAAGCATTAAGATTCTTGCCGGTCCGAGTCTTTCGACGAAATCTATAATCGCAGTTCCTGTTCTTCCAAGAATGTTGATAAGGCTGTCAAATACTCCGGTTGTCTCTTCAGAAACCTGGAATATCGGCAAATTATTCCATAGATCGACTACGGTCTGGAAGAAATTATGGATTGCATCCAGCGGCGCAGAGAAATCAATTGAAGCGATGAAGTCTCTGAACATTTGAATCGGGTTGCTGAAGTCCAGAGATCTTATAAACTCTACTATGTTCCCGATTCCGCTACCACAAAGATCAATTACCCACTGAATACCATTTGCTAAAGTTTCAAATGCTACTGCGGCAGCTCCTAAAATATCATCAATGTTAAGACTTGCGATGGCTTCCAGTCCAGACACTAACATGTCAAGACCCCAATCAACAATTGGAGCCAATGCTTCTCCGATACTTTGAAGAATATGCCACATGTTAGTCAATACATCGAAACTAATATTGACTATGGCATTTCCAAGGTTAATGAATACGTCTACAAGTAAAGAACCTATCTGTTGCATAGCTTCCATTACTCGTGTATAGCGTTCATCACCGAATAGAGCTCTAAGACCGGCAGTAACCGGATTCATCTTTGATGGGATCGCAAGTAGAGCATCCGCAAGATCCCAAACAACCACAACAAGACTTACTATTACTGCCAGAACCATCTCAGCAGCAATTGCTAAAGCCTTTACTGGGAGAAGTAATACTTTGAACGCAACTTTAAGCGTATATGCAGCTTCTTCTGAAAGTTTCATTGAATCCGCAAATCGCTTAAAGTTCTCAGTCATCTGATAAACTTCTTCAACAGTCTTTGGAGGAAACAGTTCACTGATTGCATCCTTAAAAGGTTGCAGAACTTGCTGAAGGGTTTCAAATATCGACGCAAAACCCTGAAGAATGTTCTCTCGTCCTGATACTCTCGTAAGACGTTCGTACAGATCATCCAGTGAAACAACGCCGGCGTCTATCTTCGTCTTAAGATTCATGAACTCGACCCATTGTTTGGCAGTATACTTACCATTCTCTTCCTGAGCCTCGTTCAAATCAGCATAAGAATTACATACTTCATCAATAGATGCGCAAATATCATCGATAGAGATTCGACCTGTTTTGAGTATTGCACCTAGGTCATCTTCTCCACCGACTTCTTCAACAGCCTGCGCCCATCTCTCAGTTTCACCGATTACACCTTTTAAGGATTCTTTCATGGCGTCAGTTTCAACTGCAAATGCAGAAGA
>CANQQQ010000048.1 GCA_947626025.1 uncultured Clostridia bacterium | reverse complement strand
AACATAAATAAATTTTTCTATATTTATGTTTAATATCATAAGAAGTTTAAAGTTTACACAAACTTTCCGATACTTTCGGATTACGCCCCTACATTTGTGTTTATCATTTATTCGAATTTTAACTTATCATTGTCTAATTTTACATGAATTGCATGACCATTTGTGAATTGTGACATTAAAATCCTTTCAGCAATTTCATCCTCTAAATATCTTTGAATAGCACGTCTTAAAGGTCTTGCACCATATTTTAAATCTGTCCCTTTTTCTAAGATATATTCTTTCGCAGAAGAATCTATATCTAAAGTCATATTTTTTTGAGATAAAGCATTTATAGTGTCTTGTAACATTAGATCAATTATTTTTAGTAATTGTTCCTTATTCAAGCTATTAAATACAATAATTTCATCAATTCTATTTATAAATTCTGCTCTAAATGAAGATTTTACAATATCAAGAATTTTATTTTTATTTGCCTGATTTTGATTATTAAATCCAATAGCATTAGTATTCAAGTTTGAACCAGCATTAGAAGTCATAATTATAATTGTATTTTCAAAACTTACAGAATTTCCTTGAGAATCAGTAAGCTTTCCATCATCTAATACTTGTAATAATATATTAAATACATCATTATGAGCTTTTTCTATTTCATCAAATAATATAATAGAGTATGGTTTCCTTTTAACTTTTTCTGTTAATTGACCTGCATCATCATATCCTACATATCCTGGAGGAGCACCAATAAGTTTTGCAGTTGAGTTACTTTCCATATATTCAGACATATCTATTCTTATAATAGCATCTTCGTCACCAAACATTTCATAAGCAAGAGATTTTGCAAGTGCAGTTTTTCCAACTCCAGTAGGGCCTACAAACATAAATGAAGGTGGCCTTTTTGTTGATTTTAAGCCTGCTCTGTTTCTACGAATAGCACGACTTACAGCTTCGACAGCTTCTTCTTGACCAACAATTTTTTCATGCAATCTTTCTTCTAAATGTAATAATTTAAATGTTTCCTCTTCAGTAATTTTTGTTAAAGGTATTTTTGTCCAATTTTCTATTACAATTGCAATATCTTGCAAAGTTAATTCCTTTGGCTTTAGTACAGCTTCTAACTGCTTTATTTGATCTATTAATTGACATTCTTTTGTCTTTAAATCTGCAGCTTTCTGGTAATCTTCTGTGGAATCAGCTTGAGCAGCTTCATTTTTTTCATCCTGAACCAATTTTAATTCATTTTTTAGAGTTTCAAGAGTATATAATTCTTTATTGTTTAAATTAATTCTAGAACAAGCTTCATCTAATATATCAATAGCTTTGTCTGGTAAAAATCTATCATGTACATATTTCTCAGAAAGCCATACAGTCTGACGTATAACATCATCAGAGATTTTTACTTTATGATAGTCTTCATAGTATTTTTTAATTCCATTTAAAATTTCAACAGTAGAATCAACATTTGGTTCATCTATAAGGACTGTTTGAAAACGTCTTTCAAGAGCAGTATCTTTTTCAATATATTTTCTATATTCTTTTAAAGTAGTAGTTCCAATCAATTGAATTTCACCATTTGCAAGAGAAGGTTTCAAAATATTAGCAGCATTCATAGAGCCTTCGCTATCTCCAGCACCAATTATGTTATGAATTTCATCTATAACTAATATTATATTTCCTAGAGTTCTACATTCTTCAATAATATTTTTCATCCTTGATTCAAATTGCCCTCTAAATTGGGTACCAGCAACTACAGAAGTCATATCTAAAAGATATACTTCTTTATTTAAAAGTTTTGTTGGAACATTTTTTTCTGCAATTTTAATAGCAAGTCCTTGGGCAATAGCTGTTTTACCAACACCAGGTTCTCCTATTAAACAAGGATTATTTTTTGAACGTCTATTTAATATTTGAATAACTCTTTGCAATTCTCTATCTCTACCTATAACAGCATCTAGTTGATTATTTTTTGCTTTATTTGTTAGATTTGTGCCATATATATCTAAAGCTCTACGTTTTTTATTATTATTTTGCTTTTTTTCAACTTTAATACGCTTTTTACCATCAGAAGAAGAAGTATCAGAAGAATTATCATTTTCTGAAGGTCTAGTAAAGAAATTTCCAAAGATTGCACCTATTGGAATAGCATTGTTCATATTACCATCTGGCATATCTTCAGAGTCAACTGAATTTACATCTAAATTCATTTCTAACTCGCCTAATTGGGAAGAGATACCATCTAACATTGATTCAATTTGAGATGTCATTTCACTGATATTAATATTGTTTGCATTGTTGTCTGAGTGAGTAATACCTTTTTCTTTAGCACAATCAGCACAATACCCTATTAATTTATGAGGATCTGGACTATTAGGATCCTCGGTAAAAATAACAGCCTTTTTCTTATTACAAATTGAGCATAACATAAATTCGATTACTCCTTTCTGGCTTATTATTAACTAAACTTTATCATACACTAAAAAAACTTAAAAGTCAAGATAGACAAGAAGAACTATTAATGTTATAATAATAAAAAAATCAGAAACTGACAGGGAGAAAAGTTAAAAATATTCAAATAGCATATTACATCTTTTTCAAACTGGCTTTTACACAGGAAAGGAATGATTATAAAAATGTTAAATGATATGCCAATAAATAATCAAAAAAAAGACATTAAGAGAATAATATTGTTTGTTGTAATTGGAGTAATATGCGTTGTTTCAATTATATTAGCAGTATTATTTCAAGTATTACAGCAAGCTACACCTAAAGAAGTACCAGTACAACAAGAAGAGATAATAGATTTTAGTTCTGTGTTTGATAATACATTAAATGATCAAGAATATGCAATAAAACCATTAAAAAAACTTAGTGATGAACAAAATGTTGTTTATTCTAGATTTGATATAAATGAAAAGGTAGATGGAAAATTTGATTTGAATATAAAAATACCAGTTATAAATATTGATAATTTAGATATAGCGACTATAAATAAAGAAATAGATAATATATTTGTACAAAAAGCTAGAGAGATAATAACCGGAGAACAAGAATATGAAATAATCTATACAGTAGAATATACAGCCTATATAAATTCAAATATTTTATCATTAGTAATAAGATCAAGCCTAAAGGAAGGATCAAGTGCTCAAAGAATTATGGTGAAGACATATACATATAATATAACAACAAATGAAATTATAGATATTAATGAGATGTTATCTATAAAACAATTAAATAAAGAAAATGTACAAAATGAAATTAATAATGTAGTAACTAAAAATGCAAAAGAAGCACAAAACCTAATTAATTTAGGGTATGATGTATATGAAAGAAATCTAACAGATAAAATGTACCAGGTGGATAATGTAGAGAATTTCTTTTACGGACCAGAGGGAATACTATATATAATTTATCCATATGGAAATAATAGTTATACAACGGAAATGGATATAGTACCATTTAGATAATCTTTGAATATCTCAAAAATAAACCGCCATAAGATTTTCTTATGGCGGTTATATTAAAATAAAAGGGGATGTTTACACATTTTTTATAGTGTAATTAAAGTATATAGTATAATTTTGAACATTTTGTGAACAAAAGGTGCAAGTTGTGTTAAATATTAATTTGCTTCTTTTAATTTTAATGTTACATCAAAATTTTCTCCATCTCTACATACAGTTAATACTATTTCGTCTCCTACATTATGAGAATTTTTTATTTCATTTAACTTATCCATTGTTGATACTGAAGTTCCATCTACAGAAACTATAACATCTCCTACTTTTAGACCAGCTATTTCAGCAGCACTAAAGTTTTCAACACTAGAAATATATACACCTATAGGAAGGTTATATTTTTTAGATAAATCTTCTGTAATATCTCTACCAGAGATTCCAATATAAGGTCTAATAACTTTATTATATTGTATAAGTTGATCAGTAACGTCTAATGTAGAATTTATAGGAATTGCAAAGCCAATTCCTTCAATGCCTGTTCCTGAAAGTTTTAATGTATTTATTCCAATGACTTTTCCTTCACTATTAACTAGTGCACCACCACTATTTCCAGAATTTATAGCAGCATCAGTTTGAATAGCAATATATTTATTTCCATCTTCATCAGTAACTTCACGATTTACAGCACTAACAATTCCGCAAGTAACACTTGAATCTAATCCTAGAGGATTACCAATAGCCATTGCAAATTCTCCAACTTTTACACTATCCGAATCACCCAATTCGGCAGCTTTAAGCCCAGTAGCATCAATTTTTATAATAGCTAAATCTGTTTGTGAATCAGTTCCAACAATCTTTGCTTCGTAAGTTTTGTCACCATCATATAGACTAACTGTTATTTTTTGTGCTTCGCTCATTTGATAATATGAAGAACTTGATGATGAACTTACAACATGATTATTTGTTAAGATATATCCATCTTCACTAATTATTATTCCTGAACCTGAAGCTGTAGCAGTTGATGATAAACCACCAAACATAAAGCTAGTTACAGAATACTCAATTCGAATTCCAACAATAGATGGTTTAACTTTTTCAGCAACTTCTATAGCAGTACCAGAGTAATCTGCAAGAGAAATTGCAGTATTTGTTCCACCAGAAGTGATATTTAATGTAGTTGAACTATTATTTAAAAGTGATTTTTTAATACTAGGAACTCCAAAACAAGTACCTAACACTACAGAAGCACCAACAACTCCTGATAAGAAAGGAACAAATATGTTTCTTGAAAAAGAAGAATTAGACTTCTTATTTTTTTTAGGTGTTGAATAAACTTTAACTTCTGGTTGCTTATCTTCAATAATATTTTCAAAATTATTTTCGTCTTCCATTAAAAAAACCTCCATATCTCTTTACATAGGAAAATTTAATTTCCATTAAATAAGTATAATAATAATTATTATAAACTATTTTAAACAAATATTACAATATTAATGTGAAGAAAATGTGAAAAAAATGTAATTATTCAAATATACCTTGAAATAATATAAGACTTTACGATATAATAATAACAAGTTTATGACATGGAAAGGGAATGAGAGTTAATATGAAGAATGGGGAATATGGAATAACTGCTATAAAACTAATTTTTGCTATACTTATATTAGCAGTAATTATAGCTGGAATAGTTTTCATGGCAGAAAGATTATGGAAAGATACTAGTGTAAAAGATATAGAAACTGATTTATTATATATTAAATCAAAGTGCAAAGTGGTGCATGATAAAAATATTATAGATGAAAATGAACAATTATTAGGAGAAAAAATAAATGAATATCCAGACAATGAAGAAGTAAATGAAATCGTTTCTGAAACAGATAAATGGTATAAATTATCACAAGATGATTTGGAAAAGATAGGAGCAGGAAATTTAAAAGCAGACGATGGATATTTAGTTAATTATGAAGAAGAAGATATAATATATGCACAAGGAATAAACAGGGATGAAAATATTTATTACAAATTATCAGATATTCAAAATGAAGAATTGAAAGAAGAACAAGAAGAACAGAATACTGAAGCAGTAGAGCAACCAACAGAAAATCCTGAAATGTGACATTTTAAAGCGGAAGGAATATATATAATATGAACGAAAAAGAAATACAAAGACTAACGGAACTAAAAAAAATTGAAAACGATATTTACAAAAATGATCCAAATATAAAATATATTTGTGGTATAGATGAAGCTGGGAGAGGACCATTAGCAGGACCTGTAGTTGTTGCGAGTGTAATTATGCCTAAAGATTCAATGATACAATGGGTAAATGACTCTAAAAAGGTATCTGAAAAGCGAAGAGAAGAATTATATGATATTATAAAAGAAGAGGCAATTTCATACGGAATAGCAATTATAGATGAAAAAGTGATAGATGAAATTAATATATTAAATGCCACTAAAAAAGGATTAACAGATTCATTAAAAGAATTAAAAGTAAGACCTGATCTAATACTAGTAGATGCATTAAAGGGGATAGATACTTTGCAAATACCTTATATGTCAATTATAAAAGGAGATGCGAAATGTTATAGCATATCAGCTGCATCAATATTAGCAAAGGTTACTAGGGATAGAATAATGAGAAAATATGATGAGATATATCCAGACTATGGTTTTGAAAAACATAAAGGATACGGAACAGCGGTGCATATTGCAAAAATAAAGGAGATTGGACCATGTCCTATTCATAGAAACACTTTCATTAAGAATTTTATATAAGTACCAATAAAAATAGTTTTAAAATTTTTTCTAAGAAAGTTTACACTATAAGGAAATGATAATTAAGTATGGAAGAAAAGTTACAAAAATTATTTGAAGAATGTATAGAAGAATTGAAGAAGATAGGAATAGATTTACAGGAAGCTGATGTTGGAATAATAAATGTAAAAATTTCAAAAAGAAACAATAAAAGATATGGATGTTGTAAACAAGAAGACCCAGATAAAAGCACAAAATATTATGAAAAGATAAGAAATAGGACATATTTAAAATATTCAAAGTATAATAAACATACAATTGAAATAAGTAAATGGGTTATGGAATTAGATGATGATATAATTAAAAATACAATTATGCATGAGATTATTCATTGTTTCCCTTCTTGCAATAATCATGGAAAAGAATTCAAGAGGTATGCAAATATTATAAATGAAAAATTGGATTATGATATCTCTAGAATTGGGGATAAAAAGGCAGATTATGCTAAAAGTAATATACAATATAATGAGAATATAAATTTTAAATACAAAATTACATGTAATAGATGCGGACAAACGTTTTATAGACAAAGATTAATGAAGAATTTAGTAAGAAAATATAGATGTGGAATCTGCGGAGGAAAATTTGTAATATATACTAAATAAATAGCACTTATTTGAGTTCTTTTCTTTAAGGTAATGTTAGGAATAAAATATTGACTAAATATAGTTACTGTGATATATTACTAAATACTAAAAAGCTTTGAAAATAAAAACAAAAAACGACATAAGTCGACATGAGGGAGGATAAATATTGAATAGAATAAAACTAACAGATAGAATTTTGCCTAAATATACTAAGGGCGAAGAAATTTTTAATATGACAACACATATAGTGGGTGGAGCAATGGGGATTGTAGCTATTGTTTTATGCGTTGTAATGTCTGCTATTCATTCAAATGTATATGGAGTTGTTAGTAGTGCAATTTTTGGAACTACAATGATTATTTTATATACAATGTCTAGTATATACCATGGTCTAAGCCCAAAATTGAAAGCAAAAAAGGTATTTCAAGTATTAGATCATTGTTCAATATTCTTGCTAATTGCAGGATCGTATACACCATTTGCGTTATGCACTTTAAGAAGTTATGATACGGCTTTAGGTTGGACTATATTTGGTGTAATATGGGCAATGGCAATTCTAGGAATTATATTAAACTCTATTGATTTAAAAAAATACAAAATATTTTCAATGATATGTTATCTTGCAATGGGATGGTGCATAATTATAAAAGCTAATTTATTACCAGAACTTTTAGGAGTAGGTGGATTTAGTTTATTAGTGGCAGGCGGAATTGTATATACTATAGGAGCATTATTGTATGTATTAGGTAAAAATCATAAATATATACATTCTGTATTCCATATTTCTATTTGCATAGCAAGTTTATTACATTTCTTATGTATCTTATTGTATGTTGTATAAATTAATTAAATATTATATGTAAAGGCGACCATTGGTCGCCAATCGATTATCTATTGAGAAATGACAAAATATAGAATAATTTAACATTTAAATTAAAATAATATAATACGAAAGGAAGAAAAAATGAAATACTATCTTGAAGAAAAAGAAAATGTTTTAAAAGAATTTAATTCAACGATTGATGGATTAACTGGGGAAGAAGCGGAAAAACGAAAAGAACAATATGGAGCTAATAAATTAGCTGAACCACCAAAGGAAGGTATTTTTAAGAAAATTATTAAATCAATACTAGATCCTATGATTATAATGCTACTTGTTGCTGCAGTGATATCAGGTATTACTGCTTTTATACAAGATGAGCAATTTACAGATGTTTTTATAATTTTATTTGTTGTAATAATTAATACTATTTTAGGTATAGTTCAAGAAAATAAAGCCGAAAAAGCAATTGATTCATTAAAAGAAATGACAGCTGTGACTTCAAAAGTATTAAGAGATGGAGAAATGAAGATTTTAAAAAGTGAAGAACTAGTACCAGGCGATATTGTAATATTAGAAGCGGGTGATGCAATTTCCGCAGATTGTCGTATATTAGAAAGCCATAGTATGAAAATAGAAGAAGCTGCTATAACAGGAGAATCAGTTCCAGTTACTAAAATGATAGATATTCTAAAATTAAATAAAGATCAAAAAGATATTCCTTTAGGTGATAGAAAGAATATGCTATACAGTGGTAGCACAGTTGCTTATGGAAGAGGAAAAGCAATAGTTGTAGAGACCGGAATGAAAACAGAAATAGGAAAAATTGCTGAAGCGTTAAATATGGCACATGATGAACAGACTCCTCTTCAAAAGAAAATGGCAGAACTTTCAAAAGTTCTAACTAAAGTAGTAATTGCAATAAGTGTATTCGTATTTGTATTTGGAATTATAAGACATGGAGTATTCACTGGAAAAGTAATATTAGACACGTTTTTAACAGCTATAGCATTAGCGGTAGCAGCAATTCCAGAAGGACTACCAACTGTTGTTACAATTATATTATCAATAGGTGTAACATCAATGGCTAAACGTAATGCTTTAATAAGAAAATTAACAGCAGTAGAAGCACTAGGATGTACACAAGTTATATGTACAGATAAAACTGGAACGCTAACTCAAAACAAGATGACAGTTGTAGATAAATATACAGATGATGAAAATTTACTAGCAAAGGCAATGGCTTTGTGCAATGATTCGCAAATAGGAGAAAACGATGATTATGCAAAAGGTGAACCAACAGAAAATGCTTTAGTTGAATATGCAAAAAAATTAGGATTATTAAAATCAAAAATAGAAGAAATTGCTCCTCGTATAGGAGAAGTACCATTTGATTCAATGAGAAAAATGATGTCAACAATTCATGAAGAAAATGGAAAATATGTGCAATATACAAAAGGTGCTTGTGAGATGTTATTAGAACGTTGCACAGGATATTTGAAAAATGGTAAAGTAGAGAATTTAACTGAAGAAGTAAAAAAGGAAATAATGGCTAAGAATAAACAATTTGCTGATAAGGCATACAGAGTCCTAGGAGCGGCATATGTAGAGTATAATGAGATACCAGAAATATATGAATCAGAGCTATTAGAAAAAGACATGATATTTATAGGCTTTGTAGGAATGATAGATCCATGTAGAAAAGAAGTATATGGAGCTATTGAAGAATGTAGAAAAGCAGGAATAAGACCTATAATGATTACTGGAGATCATAAAGACACAGCAGTTGCAATAGCAAAAGATTTAAAAATAATAAAGGACGAAAAAGAAGCAATAACAGGAGCAGAGATTGAGGAATTGTCAGATGAAGAGTTAATAAAAGTGATAAAAAAATGCTCAGTCTATGCACGTGTTCAACCAGAACACAAAACTAGAATTGTAAAAGTTTTAAAATCACAAAATCTGATAACTGCAATGACAGGAGATGGGGTAAATGATGCACCATCAATAAAATCAGCTGATGTAGGAATTAGTATGGGAATAACAGGAACTGATGTAACAAAAGGTGTTTCAGATGTCGTTTTAGCTGATGACAATTTTGCAACTATTGTAAATGCAGTAGAAGAGGGAAGAAAAATATATAGTAATGTAAGAAAAGTACTACAATTTCAATTATCTACAAATATGGCAGAAGTGGTTGTCATATTTATATCTTCATTATTAGGTGTAACACTATTAACTCCAGCACATTTATTATGGATTAATATGGTAACAGACAGTGCACCAGGACTTGCATTAGGAATGGAAAAAGCGGAAGGCGACATTATGAGGAAAAAACCACGTAGTGCAGATGAAAGTGTTTTTTCAGATGGTGCAGGAAGAGATATGATAGTTCAAGGATTAATAATGGGAGCTTTAGTTGTATTATCTTACTTTATAGGTGAATATATAGAATCAGGTGTATGGAGATTAGCAGTTTCAGGAGATGGAATGTCAATGGCATTTTTAACTATGAACTTTTCAGAAATGTTTCATGCAGTATGTATGCGATCACAGAAAAAGTCTATATTCACACTGAAAACTATGAATTGGTGGTTAGTGGGTGCATTTATATTAACAACTATATTCACTTTAGGAGTAATCTATATACCATTCTTTGTTAATTTATTTGGATTTACAAGTATTTCATTTAAAGAATTTATAACAGCTTTTGGACTTGCATTTTTAATAGTACCTATAATTGAAATAACAAAATTAATAGGACGTATAAGAAAGAATGTATAAAATATTTTTGTAAATATAGGTTTACAATAGATATGTCACACTAAGATATAAAAAAGGAAATACCAATATGATATAATGTTTTTAACCA
>CANQQQ010000047.1 GCA_947626025.1 uncultured Clostridia bacterium | reverse complement strand
AATCAGCATTACAAGTATAAAATAAAAAAACACAACATTGTACAAAAAAAGCGGACACTTAATATTGCAATTTATATTCTTTTAATATGATTAATATTTTTATTGATAATTTTTTATGTTTGTGGTATCCTAATATCATTGTAAAAAATATAATAATTTTAGGAAATAATTGTAAATTTTTAATATTTTTTTACTTAAGAAAGGATGATTGTTTATGAGATTTAATGAATGGAATGGTTTTAATGGTGGTGACTGGGAAAATGAAATCGATGTTAGAGAATTTATTCAAAAAAACTATACACCTTATACTGGTGACTCTAACTTTTTAGCAAATGTTACACCTAAAACTCAAAAGCTTTGGAATAAAGTTCTTGAGCTATATAAAAAAGAAAAAGAATCAGAAGGCGGAGTTCTTGACGTTGATACTAAAACTCCTTCTGGCGTTGATGCTTATGAACCTGGTTATATTGATAAAGAACTAGAAGATATCGTTGGTCTTCAAACTGATGCTCCTTTGAAAAGAGCTATTATGCCTAATGGTGGTATTAGAATTGTTGAAAAGTCTTGTGAATCTTGCGGAAAGGAAGTTGATCCTGAATTAGACAAAATATATCATTCAATTAGAAAAACTCACAATGATGGTGTATTTAGTGTATATACGCCTGATGTGCGTGCTGCCCGTTCTTCACATCTACTTACTGGGCTTCCTGATGGTTATGGTCGTGGAAGAATTATTGGGGACTATAGACGTGTAGCACTATATGGCGTTGATCTTCTAATTGAACAAAAAAAATATGAATTAGAATTAACCAATGTTGATGATTTAGATGAAAGCACAATTCGTGAACGTGAAGAAATTAGTGATCAAATCATAGCTTTAAATGCTTTAAAGAGTATGGCTTCAAAGTATGGATTTGATATTTCTAGACCTGCCTCAAATTCAAAAGAAGCAGTTCAATGGCTATATTTTGGCTATTTGGCTGCCATCAAAGATCAAAATGGTGCTGCTATGAGTTTAGGCAGAACTTCTACGTTTCTTGATATCTATTTTGAAAGAGACTTAAAAGCAGGTTATATTACAGAGGAAGATGCTCAAGAAATTATGGACCATTTTGTTATGAAGTTAAGATTAGTAAGATTTTTGAGAACTCCTGAATATAATGAATTATTTTCTGGAGATCCTGTATGGGTTACTGAATCTATCGGTGGTATGGGCATAGATGGAAGAACTCTAGTTACCAAAAACTCTTTTAGAATATTGCATACTTTAAATACTTTAGGTCCTGCACCAGAACCAAATTTAACAGTATTATGGTCTACTCGATTACCTGAAGGTTTTAAAAAATTCACTACAGAACTTTCTATTAGGACTTCTTCAATTCAATATGAAAATGATGATTTGATGAGAATAACTTTAGGAGATGATTATGGTATTGCTTGTTGTGTATCAGCAATGAAGATTGGTAAACAAATGCAATTTTTTGGTGCAAGAGCAAATCTTGCTAAAGCTTTATTATATGCGATTAATGGCGGTAGAGATGAATTATCAGGTAAACAGGTTACTCCTGAATTTGCCCCTATTACTTCTGAATATCTTGATTATGATGAAGTTATGCGTAGATATAATACTATGCTAGATTATGTTGCTAAAATATATATAAAAGCTTTAAATTGTATACATTATATGCATGATAAGTATTCTTATGAAGCATTAGAAATGGCTTTACATGATAGAGATATTTTAAGAACTATGGCTTGCGGTATATCTGGCTTTTCTGTAGTTGTTGACTCTCTCTCTGCTATTAAATATGCCAGAGTAAAAGTAATTAGAAATGAAACTGGACTTGCTGTTGACTATGAAGTTGAAGGTGATTTTCCTAAATTCGGTAATGATGATAGTAGAGTCGATGATATAGGTATTTCTCTGGTAAAGAACTTTTTAGGAAAACTAAAAAAATACAAAACTTATAAAAATTCTAAGACTACAATGTCTGTTCTTACTATAACTTCAAATGTAGTTTATGGAAAGAATACTGGTAATACTCCTGATGGTAGACATTATGGTGAACCTTTTGGACCTGGTGCAAATCCAATGCATGGAAGAGATATTAATGGCGCACTTGCTGTTATGAATAGTGTTGCTAAACTTCCTTATGAATATGCTGAAGATGGTATCTCTTATACATTCTCTATTACTCCTGGAACATTAGGGCATGATTCTGAAACTCAAGTTAATAACTTGGTTAGTATGTTAGATGGATTTTTCTCTCAAAAGGGACATCATATTAATGTAAATGTATTTGATAGAGAGTTATTAGTTGATGCAATGGAACATCCTGAAAAATATCCTCAACTTACTATTAGAGTATCTGGATATGCTGTTAATTTTACAAAATTAACACGTGAGCAACAATTAGATGTCATAAATAGAACAATTCATGAAAAAATATAGACCTAATTTATGTTAGAAAGGAAAAATATTTATCATGGATAATAATTTTTTACGTGTTCACTCTTTTGAGTCTTTTGGCACACTAGATGGTCCGGGTATTCGATATGTAATTTTTTTACAAACTTGTTTCCTTCGTTGTAAATACTGCCAAAATCGTGACACTTGGGATTCTAAATCTGGAGAATTAGTTTCTATTGATTCGATAGTGAATAAAATATTAAATTATAAAAACTATATATGTCCTTCTGGTGGTGTAACTATCTCTGGTGGTGAACCTCTAATTCAGGCTAAAGCATTAACAAACCTTTTTAAAAAGTTAAAGTCTTATGGCATTAATACAGCAATTGATACTTCACGGCATGTTTGATATAACTGATGACGTAAAAGAATTGTTAGACTATACCGATTTAGTTTTATTAGATATAAAACATATAAATCCTAATAAATGCCAAGAACTTGTTGGTTTTAGTAATGAAAAAGAATTAAATTTTGCTCATTATTTAAGTGAAAATAATATAGATATGTGGATAAGACAAGTTCTTATACCTGGTATTACTGATGATGAAAATGATTTAATTGCACTAAAAGAATTTGTAAAATCCTTGAAAACGGTTAAAAATTTTGAATTTTTAAAATATCATACTATGGGAAAATACAAATGGAAAAATTTAAATACAGTTTATGAACTAGAAAATGTTCGAGAGGCAACTGATGAAGATATTAATAGAGCTAAAAAAATATGCGGATTAGATTGAATCTAATCCGCCTTTTAATTGATATACATTGGTATATCCCATTTTATTTAAATTTGTTGCAGCCTTTAAACTCCTACTCCCCATTTTACAATATACAATAATTGTTTGTCCGTGATTTGGTATTAAAAGACCGACTTTATTCTTTAATTCTCCAAGAGGCACATTTAATGCTCCTAGTAAATGTCCCTCATTAAATTCTTGAACACTTCTTACATCTAACAAAATTATATTACTATCGTTTCTTACCATATCTTGTAATGCATTATAATCGATTTCAGTAACACTAAGTCCTCTTGTATAATTTTTTCTTAACTTTTTTAGTATTCTTTTTATCATTTTATCGTAACCTTCTTATATAATTGTTCTTATAGTATAATATGATTATAGTTTTATTGTTGTTAATATCTTTTATAACATTGTATTATTAATAGTAAAATCATATAAATTTACCATAACTTGACGTAATTGTAATTTTATGCTATAATATTATTGTAACTTATTATGCTAAAAGCTAAAATTAAAAAGGAGGATATAGCTTTATGTTAGTAGCACAATTTACGTATCAACTTAGCTCGACGTATCAACTTAGCTCGGCCAATTATTTATCTACAATTTCTGTAGATCTGAGCTCATTGAATGATGTAAAGGCATTTATGACTTTACCTGGACTGACTGGCCAACAGTTCTATGCTTATAATAAGACTTTTGAATCTCCTACCACTTTGCCTATTTTTGTAAGCCCCAGTTCGGCTAATTACTACAATAATAGCGAAAAGATGCGGGATAAATTGAAAAATCTTGAAGGCAGAGACGCCATTCTTATCGTTACTCCAGAGGATTTCAAGAACCCTCTTTTGTGCGAAAACGACGAACTCTTCTTCGATGGCGCTACACTTTACCGGGATTCCGAATATAGGCTATTCTTTTCAATTAAAGAATGCCAAAACTTTTTCTTGGTCTTTGCTCACCAGTCTAATATCGAGTAGTCCTCAACGAGGGATCACTATTTTAGTGATCCCTCGTTCTCTCATCCTATTACATACAATTAATTATACATTTATATTACTATCATATAAACCAAAAATAAAGTTTCTAAAACTAATATTACAGGCATACCTATTGTAAACTTTTTTTTCTGAGTTTTGTGTCTAAATAAATACATCCCTGCTATTGTTCCTATTCCCCCACCTAGCCATGTAAATACAAATAGTGTATGTTCAGAGATTCTCCATCTCCCCTTTTCTGCCTTTTTCTTATCTATAAACATTACTAAAAAACCTAATAAATTAATTATCAATAAATATAAAAATATATTTTTAAATGTAATTATAGGTAGAGTCAACAACCATTCTTTAAAACCTTTCATTTTATCTTCTCCTCATTATTCAATATTATAATTGTATTATAATATGACAAAATTATCAAGTTTTTTATTTACTAGTACACCATTTTATGATAAAATAATCATATTTGAAAGAGAAGAAAGGATAATAAATATGGAACAAAATAAAAAATTAGTTACAATATTAATTCCTGCTTATAATGAAGAAGAAGTACTACCTATGCTTTATGAAAGACTAGTTAAATTAATGGATAGTCTTCCACAATATAATTTCGAACTTTTATTTGTTAATGATGGTAGTAAAGATAAAACTTTAGATTTAATAAAAGAAATGAGAAAAAACGATTCTAGAGTTTGCTATGTTAATTTATCTAGAAACTTTGGTAAAGAAACTGCTATGATTGCAGGTTTTGACTATGTTAAAGGAGATTGTATGATAAATATAGATGCAGATCTGCAAGACCCTCCAGAACTAATTCCTGAAATGTTAAAATACTGGGAAGAAGGTTATGATGATGTTTATGCAAAACGTAAATCTAGAAAGGGAGAATCTCCTTTAAAAAAGCTAACTTCATGGGGATATTATAGAATATTACAAAGTATGACGAATATTACAATTCAGACTGATACTGGCGATTTTAGATTATTAGACAGACGTTGTGTTGAAGCTATTCGTCAAATGAGAGAATCACAAAGATATACTAAAGGTCTTTATAGTTGGATAGGATATAAAAAGAAAGAAATTTTATATGACAGAGATCCTAGAGCTGCTGGAAAAACAAAATGGAATTATAGAAAATTAACAAATTTATCTATTGATGGTATAACTTCATTTACCACTGCTCCGCTTCGTTGGGCTGCTTTAATCGGTATCTTAGTATCTTTATTAGGTTTTATCTATATGATAGTCATAATTGCAAGAACATTGCTATATGGAATTGATGTTCCAGGATATGCATCAATAATGGTTATAATATTATTCTTAGGCGGTTTACAATTAATATTTCTTGGTGTTATAGGTGAATACCTTGGAAGAGCTTTTTATGAAGCTAAACATAGACCTTTATATTTTATTGATTGTTATAATGAGGAACGAGAAACTAATATAAAATGAAAGGAGTTCTTTTATGACTGCTTATGCTTTAAGATTAATTGCAATAGTCACTATGGTTTTTGATCATACTAGTTATTTAATATATGGTTCTAATTTATCTTGGATGAACTTTATTGGTAGAATAGCCTTTCCTATTTTTGCTTTTCAAATTAGTGAAGGATATATTCATACTCACAATTTAAAGAAATATTTTACAAGGTTATTGGTATTTGCCATAATTTCCCAGATACCATATGCTTTGTTTAAATATTGCTTTTCACTTAGTATGAATTTAAACATAATTTTTACATTAATTCTAGGATTATTAGCAATTATAATTTATGATTTGCTTTATCGTAAAGCTAAAGAATCACTTATAAAAAAGAATGAACAGTTTTCCTATAAACTGCTTGGATTTATAATTGTTCTTTGTATAGCTGTTTTTGCTGAGATATTTAACTTTGATTATGGCTTCTATGGCGTATTTATTATTTTTTTATTTTATTTATACCATAATAGTAAATTATTAATGAATCTTTTCATTACACTTCTAACTCTTATGTATTATATGCCTTTCTTTATGGCTAGCCATTTTAACCTTCTTTATATTGGGTTATTCTTTTGTAGTCTTATTCCTCTTGTCTTTATTAATTTATATAATGGCAAAAAAGGGAAATCACAAAAATTGCTATTTTATATTTTCTATCCACTGCATTTGTTGATAATATGTTTAATACATATAATAGCAAGTGTTTAGAGATAATAAATTTTAAAAATTTTATTTTTTATTATAGTTTATAATAAGGGCGATATATAAATCGCCCTTAAATTATAGTAGTAGCTTAAAATGCATCAAATAAACTTAACTGATTACTTGTACTCATTCCGTCTAAACATCCAAATTTATCTAATAAGTCTATTATCGCCTTTCCTGCTTTTGATCTCTTCATTAAATCCTCTTTTGATATAAATTCGCCATTTTTTCTTGCTTCTACAATACTCTCAGCTGCGACTTGACCAAGTCCTGCAATACTGCATAATGATGGTCTAATTCCTTCAGGCTCTAATGTAAATTTGGTAGCTTCTGATTTGTAAATATCTATTGGTAAAAATTTTATTCCTCTCTTATACATTTCTAGTACATATTCTAAAACGTTATACATTCCTTTATCTTTTTGAGTAGCATAATTTCCAAGTCTATCTATTTCGTCCATCTTATCCTTAACTTTTTTCTCTCCATATATCATAAATTCGCTATCAAATTCATCTGCTCTTATTGAATACATTGTAGCATAATAGGCTTTAGGAATATGCACCTTGAACCATGCTATCCTAAAAGCATTAATAACATATGCTGCTGCATGTGCTTTTGGAAACATATACTTAATCTTTTTACAAGATTCTATATACCATTCTGGTACGTTATTTTCTAACATAAGATTTTCTTGTTCTGCAGATAATCCTTTGCCTTTACGAACTGATTCCATTATTTTAAACGAATCTTGTGCTGGAAGTCCCATTCCCATAAGATAAATCATAATATCATCTCTTGTACATATAGCTTCTGATAGAGTTATAGTTCCATTTTGAATTAATTCTTGTGCATTATTTAGCCACACATCAGTACCATGAGATAATCCTGATATTCTTAGTAATTCTTCAAATGTACTAGGTTTTGTATCTACTAACATTCCTCTAACAAATTTGGTTCCAAATTCTGGAACGCCAAATGTTGCTACTTCAGAATTTATATCTTCCTTTCTTACTCCTATTGCATCAGTTGATGAAAATATAGACATGGTTGCTTTATCATCTAATGGAACCTTTGTTGGATCTATACCTGTTAAATCATATAACATTCTTATAACTGTTGGATCATCGTGCCCTAGCATATCAAATTTTAGAATGTTTTTATCTATTGAATGATAATCGAAATGCGTTGTAACAATGTCTGAATCAGGGTCATCTGCTGGATGCTGTACTGGGCAGAATTCATAAATTTCATGTCCTGTCGGAACAACAACAACTCCTCCTGGATGTTGTCCAGTTGTTCTCTTTATTCCAGTACATCCCTTTGCCAATCTATTTATTTCTGCAGACCTTATAGGTTGATTTCTATCTTCAAAATATTTTTTTACATATCCATACGCTGTTTTATCTGCTATTGTTCCAATGGTACCAGCTTTAAAAGTAGTTCCTTTTCCTAAAATTTCTTCAGCATATTTATGCGCTTTTAATTGATATTCTCCCGAGAAATTTAAATCTATATCTGGTTCTTTATCACCATTAAATCCTAAAAAAGTTTCAAATGGGATATCTATTCCATCTTTTACAAGTTTATTTCCACATTTTGGGCATAGTGCATCTGGAAGATCAAATCCATTTTTACATCCATGATCTGAAAAATCAGAATATTTACATCTTGGGCATCTATAATGGGCTTTTAAGCTATTTACTTCTGTTATACCTGTCATATATGCAACAAGTGAAGACCCTACAGAACCTCTTGATCCTACTATGTACCCATCCTCATTTGATTTCCAAACTAGTTTTTGTGCGATAATGTACATAACTGAAAATCCATTCTTTATAATAGAATCTAACTCTTTTCTAAGTCGTGTTTCTACAATTTCTGGTAAAGGATCGCCATACAGTTCATGTGCTTTATTCATTGCAATTTCTTCTATTGTTTTTTCGCAACCTTCTATATGTGGTGTACATTTTAATGGAGATATTGGACTTATTGCTTCACACATATCTGCCACTTTGTTTGTATTAGTTACAACTACTTCATAGGCTTTATCTTTTCCTAAATATGCAAATTCCTCTAACATTTCTTCTGTTGTCCTTAAAAACAATGGTGCCTGATAATCTGCGTCATCATACCCTTGTCCAGCTTGTAAAATTCGTCTATATATTTCATCTTCTGGATCCATAAAATGCACATCACAAGTAGCGCAAACTAATTTGTTTAATTTTTCTCCTAATTCAACTATTTTTCTATTTATAGTTATTAAATCATCATTACTTTTTAAAGTTCCATTTCTTACTAAATATTCATCGTTTTCTATTGGTTGTATCTCTAAATAATCATAAAATCTTGCAATTTCTTCAATTTTATTTTCTGAATATCCATTTAAAATTGCTTGATATAACTCTCCTTGGTCACAAGCACTTCCTATTATTAGACCCTCACTATATTTTTTATATATGCTCCTTGGTATTTGTGGTCTTTTATAGAAATAATCTAGATGAGAAAATGATACTAATTTGTATAAGTTTTTAAGTCCAATATAATCTTTTGCTAAAATTACCGCGTGGTATGTAGGTAATTTCTTTATATTCATATTTTTAGCAGATAATGCATCAATATCATTTAACTTTATTACATTCTCATCTTTTAGCATTTTTAACATTACATTAAATACTTTTACAAGGGTTTTAACATCATCTAATGCACGGTGAGCTACATCTACTTTTATTTTTAAATTTGCAGCAATAATACCTAATTTGTACTTTGTAAACTCTGGGAACAAGTCTTTAGCTAAACTTAGAGTATCAATATATGTGTTATCAAATTTTAATCCTAATTTATTTGCCTGATATCTTAAAAATCCTATATCAAAATTGGCATTATGTGCAACTAAAACATCCTCACCACAGAATTTTATAAATTCAGGAAGAACTTCATCTATTGTTTTTGCATCTTTAACCATATCATCTGTAATATGTGTAACTTGTACCACTTCATATGGTATTGGCTTTTCTGGATTTACAAAACATTCAAATTCATCAATGATTTCTCCATTTTTTATTTTTATTGCTCCTATTTCTGTGATCATCTCGCTTCTATAAGGTATTCCTGTTGTTTCGATATCTAGTACACAATACTCAGTCTCAATATCTATATTTCCATTTCCATATACACTAGTTTGACCATCAGGGCATAAATATGCTTCTACTCCATAAAGTACTTTAATGTCATTATTGTTCTTTTTTACTACATCATTAGCATGAGGAAAAGATTGCACTACACCATGGTCTGTAACTGCAATAGCTTTCATCCCCCATTTTCTAGCTCTATTTATTAAGTCTTCAACAGGTGTAATTGCATCCATTTGACTCATTTGTGTATGCATATGAAGTTCTACTCTCTTCACTTCTGCATTATCCATTCTTTTCATAATTTCTTTTTTAGGTACTTCTATTACAACGTTTGCAATTATAGTAACCTCATTTGCATATGAATCTAACTGTGCTTTCCCTTTCAATTCAACATTAATATTCTCTTTTAATTTTTCTCTTACTTCATCCACTTTTTCAGGTTTTATAAATGATTTACAAGTTATAGTACTACTTCCATCATATACATCATAGGAAAATAATACTTTCTCAGTTTTTAGTTCTCTTTCTTCAACTCTAATAATTTTACCTGAAATTGCAACTTCTCCAATATCTGATGTGACATCTGCTATTTTTATTTTCTTCTCATTAATTTTTGATTTTAGATGTCCTATAATTATTTGACTTGCTTCTTTTGCTTCTTCATCATTATTATTCTGTTTTTTGCTTATTTTTTCTTTTTTATTGTTCTCTTCTTGCACATTTTTTTCTTCTATACCTATATTCTCTATATTAACTGTTGTTTTAGCTACATTAAACCTATTTTTTAAATACATTTCAAAAGATATAATTTCATTTTCTTGTATTTTAACTTCAGATTGAAGTAGTATAGTTAACTCCCCCGTTTTCTTACTCATTGTGATATTTACTATTTTCGCATTCTTTATATTATTTTTTTCATCAAAATCATTAAATACTTCTATAACTCTTTTCATTTCTGCCATTTTATACGTCATTCCTTCTATATATATTTTCTTAATTATTTTAACAAATATGATCATTTTTTACAATTACTTAATAATTATTTTTTTATTTTTATAAAGAGATAAAGTTTTTATATGTAAATTAAAAGAGGTACTCTTATGTACCTCTTTATAAATGTTATTTATTAAATAGATTAGATATAAATTTCCAATAATCCTAATACTATGTATGCTATATAATATATTGCTTCTATTAATACAAATTTCTTTATATAACTCTTGTCATCTTCTTCACCTAATACAAATTTAGCTCCAAAGTATACAAGTACTGTACTTATAATTGCACAAAGTGATGCAAATGGAGATGTTACAGTTGTAACTCTTGAACTAATTAATCTTAATAAATTTATAACTGATGCTATAACAACTGGTAATTTTGCAGCTGTAACAACTGTCATTACAGTTATTAAGTTTTTATCTTTATTTCTATTCATAACGAATATAATTATTGATAATACTAATATTACTAGTATTGGTGCAACTGCTGATTTTACTAGTGGTAATAAATATTTTACAACATTCCAAGATAATGAAGAATTATAAATTCTTAATATTAATACCGCTACAATCCATATAATAGCTAATATTACTGCATATTTAAAATTTTTATTTGTTTTATCACTAGCAATATTTTTTAACTCTTCTAATGGATTTTTAAACATTCCCACTATAAAATTTGTTGTTTCCTTAGCACTATTTTTTAATTCATCCTTTTTAAAAGAACCTTTTACTTGATCTTTTACTTCATTTATTGTGTTTGTTGTTTCTTTTAATATCTTGTCAGTATCGATTTTTTTGTCATTTTCTTTCTCATTACTGTTTTCTTCCATTCTATTTTTTCCTCCTTAAAAAATTTATATGTACATTATATACTTATATTTTATTTTTGTCATTATTTTTTTGAAATTTTTTTCATTTTTATGATTAATTTATGATAATGTCGTAAGTGTTAACTTTTGAAAATGTCGCAAGTAATAAATATTTGTTCTCTA
>CANQQQ010000046.1 GCA_947626025.1 uncultured Clostridia bacterium | reverse complement strand
AATATCAACGGTTTTAGCGTTTTTCATTTTTCGTATTCCTTTCTTTTATTTTATATTATAATAAAATTCAAAGATTTTTTTGCGGGCGAGCAGTGTGTTTTTCTTTTTGCGGGCGGCCAATGGCCAGTAAATTCTGCTTCGCAGAATTTCCAAGCATTGCTCGAATATAATAAAAAAACAAATAAATTTGCTTTTTCAGCGGGCGAGCAATGCTCGCCCCTACATTATATTGTTTTTCTTATTTTCGGTTTGCCATTACAATTTAATGTTAAACTATTTTATATTGTATTTCAATACGACAAATTTTGACAATTTTCAAATATTCTTTTATGGCATTGCGGAAATTCAATTTTTATTGTTTTGTATTTTTATATTAAATTTTCTTGTCTTTTTTGTTACACACATATTAAAAAAATCGAAATTTTCTTACGGAAATTTCGATTTTTCTCATTGTATTTTATGTATTTATTCCAAAAATGTGGATGAGCAATATATAAAATAAAAATTAAATATTCAAATTATATTTTCATCAATTATTTCAATTTTTCTATTTCTTCCTCTGTTAATCCTGTGTATTTTAATATTATTTCTATAGAGACTTTGTCTTCTAGCATTTTCTTTGCAACCTTAATTAAATTGTACCCCTTGTCAAGGACATTTTAGAAAAAGGGATAAATATTTTTTTCTGGTAAATATTGTATATTTTATTTTAATGGATATATTCCTGTTGTTATATATTCATAATACTCATTTGGTGATAATTTTGCTAATTGCCATTGATATCTTTCATTATTATAGTAATCTATCCAGTCATCTATTATTTTTTTGACTTCTATAAATTCTTTACACTTACTTACATCTATTTCATCTTTCATATGTCGGAAAAAACTTTCTTGTGGTGCATTATCCCAGCAATTTCCTTTTCTTGACATTGATTGTCGTAACTTTCTATCCTTTAGTAATTGTATAAAACTACAACTTGTATAATGGCATCCTTGGTCGCTATGTATTATTGTTTCTGCTGTTAATTTTATGCCATGTTTTTCTATTAACTGATTTACTGTTTCAAGTACAAAATCTACTTCTAATGTTTCACTTAATACGTATGATAATATTTGTTTTGTAAAAGCATCTAATATTGTTGATAGATAACAAAATACCCCGTTATATGGTATATATGTTATATATGTTATATCTGTTAATAATATCTTTCTTGGTCCGTACTTTGTAAATTCTCTTTTTACTAAGTTATCTGCTACATTACTTGTTTTCAATGCTTTTGCCATTCTTCTATATGGATTTGCATCTCTTATTGGACATATTAAATTGTATTTTTTCATAAGTCTTCTTATTTTCTTAACATTCATTACTATCGGTGGAGTTTGATGTATTAAATTCATATATATACCTTTTGCTCCCTTTTTATAACCTCTATGCGTATATGCTTTTAATATCATTTCAAAATCTGCTCTATCCTTTAATTCTTGTTCTTCTCTATGTCTTGATGCTTTTATCCATCTGTAATATCCTGATCTTGATACTCCTGCTATTTCACAAAGCATTGATATATTTAGTAAATTATTTTCCTTTGTTACAACATCATGGATTATTTCAAATTTATTTTTTTCTGTTTCCATGATTATTTCCTCCGTTTTGCATTGGTCTCTTTGGTAATTTTTTTTAAAAACTCTACCTCTTGTTTTAAATACAAAACTTCATGTTGCATTTGTGTAAAAGATTCTGGCGTAAATTCTTCATTACTAATTATTCTCATTCTTTTTGTTCTATTACTTCCTTCTGTAAATCCATTTCCTGATAATGCTTGTTTCTTTATGTGCTGAACCAAACTATCTATTCTTTTTTGTTCAAACATATTTGGATTATATCCCAATTCTTCAAGTATTTTTCTTGGAGACATACCTGTCTGATATTTAGTCCAAAATACTCTTTTAAATTCTGCTGTATGTGATATTTTATTTTTTGTTGCTTTTAAAGTATATGGATTGTCATTTAATTCTTTTAATTCTTTTTTTGTATATTCTTTCATTTTTCCCTCCAATAGATATTTTTATTATATATCAATATCTATCAAAAGAAAATACTTTCCTTTTTCCTATGTCTATTTTTTAGGGTTTTTATACCTTTTTTCTATGCACACAATATTGGGTACCCTTCTTTTATTGTGTCTACATTTATGGGTATATTATAGGGTATATTATACTCAATTCCTTGCTCAATTCCTTGCTCAATACCTTGTTCTATTCCATCTGCTAGTCCTTTGTCATATCCTGATTCTCTTATTGCTTTTTTATCCATTAAATATAACTTTCTCTTAAATGCTAGTTCTTGTTCATATTCATCATCACTTATCTCATTCAACACTTCGTTTGCTTTTTTTAATGGTTCATTATTATTTATATCTTCCATATTGATTTCTCCTGGATTTGTTATAAATTTTACCCATGTACTTAATTCCTTATTTTTACTTGCATATCTCCCATACTTGGGCATCTCTATTATACAAATTTCTAGGTTTTTTGTCAATATTATATTACTGTACTCGTCCTCTCTTATGTGCCACTTGCTTAGATATTTCTTTATCTCTTCGTGACCTTTTATCTCATAGTCTGTAAATAATATTATTATCGTTCTTTTTGCATCTATATAATCTTCTCCTAAATTTATGCTTTTGGAATATAATTTACTCCAATAGAATAGTATTCTATTTTCTATGTCTTTTCTGTCTACTATTTGTATTTCTATGTCACACTGTATCTCATTATCTAATACTGCTCTTACATCTAATATTCCAAATTTGTCGTTTTTTATATCTTGTTCTGTAAACTCTTTTACATCTAGTTCTACATTTCTTATATGTATATCATCTACTATTGCATTTATTAATCCTTTTGTTATTTCTTCATTGCCTATGTATCCAAATATCCTCTGAAATACATAATCATTCGTTGGCTTAAGCAATTCTCTTATATGCATCATCTCCTTATTAATTTTTTTTACATTTTTTTGATAATTTGGCTAGAATTAGCCATCCTATTTGAATTTTTTGAATAAATAAATTTTTCTGTTAGATAAAATATAATTTGAAATATCTAATTTGTTTTATACTAGCACATAATTTTAAAAATTGCAAGAGAAATTATTATCTAATAATGTAGTTTTGTGAAATTTCATGGGTAGACAATGTGTTTTTCTTTTTGCGGGCGGCCAATGGCCAGCCCCTACATGTAAAAGAATCCAAAACAAAATATATTTTGTTTTATATTCTTTTCCTCGCTCTGACCGCCCCTACATAGGTGTTTATAATATTTGCATTGTATTGCGCAATACTTTTCTTTAAGATATTTCTATCATTAAGTAAATAGACAATATTCGAATTATTCAAAGTCTTGTAGAATTTCATTTAATTCTTTTTTACTATATACATGTATTCCTTCTTTTAGGCTTAACTGATCTGTTTCAGGCAAATATTCTGTTGCAATATCTGTTGATAAATATAATTCTTCTTTTTCATTATCATCTATACTATATACTTGAACATATTTTCCTACTTCTCTTAGTACATAATGTTCTTTAGTTACTTCATCTTCTGAGACTGCTTGCTGAATTTCATTTAGTTGAATTTCTTCTTCTCCTGTTTCAAATACTATTTCGCCTTTTTCTTCTGTTTCTTCATTTGGTAATTTAAGTTTCATACCTATATAGATAGATATTAAAAATATTGATATTATAATTATTGTAAAAATTGCAAATTTTTTCATAAAAACGCCCCTTTTGGTTTTATTATTTACCAAAACAGAGCGTTTATACATTTTTTATTTATTTTATGCTTTCTGGTACATTTTCTTTGGTCGCCGTGTTATTTTCTACTATTTTTCCATGATCTCTTATACTTATATAGTCTTCTATACCTAGCTTAATTACTGTTACAATTGGAACAGCTAAGAACATTCCTGTTATTCCAAAATAAGCTCCAAATACTGTTACAGAGAAAATTACTAGTATTGGGCTGATATTTAGTGAGTTTCCTGTTATTCTAGGGTTTATTACATTAGCATCAAGTTGTTGTAATATAATAACAACAACTAACATCCAAATTGCTTGTGAAATTCCTCCAGTTAAGGCTGTTATTATTGCTGAAATAACTACTGCAACTACTGCTCCTAAGTATGGTATTAAGTTAAATAGTCCTATCATAAATCCTAATAATATTGCATATTTTACATGTAATATGCTCATTGCAATAGATACCATTGCTCCTACCACAAATCCATCTAATAATTGACTTGATAAAAACTTAAAAAATACTTCATTTGACCTTCTAAAGTTTTTACCAATACCTTTATAAGTGTCATTTCTAAAAACTGCTTTACAAAATCTTTTAGCAAAATTTAGTATTTCCGTCCTTTCAGCTAATATGTATATTGAAACAATTAATGTAACAAAAATATCAAATAGAGTAGTAGCAAGTCCTAAAACGCCTTTTATATATTGCTCTAAATTTTCTAAACTAAGATATTGTGCTAAGTCTATATCTCCTAAACCTTCTATTATTTCTATCGCATTTATTCTTTTTAATATTGAATCTTCTGGCATTCCCTTTATAGTTTCTATTGCTTTATTGTAGTATGATGGTAAATTATTAACTAAGTCCATTACACTTTCTGATACAGTAGGAATTATGAATTTTACAATTAACGCAATGATAATTATTGCTACTAAATACACAATTAATATTGATATTCCTCGTGCTAACTTCTTTTTTATTTTCATCTTTATCATTTTAGTTTCTAAACTTTTGCAAGGTATGTAAAACAAATAAGCTATAATTATTGCCATTATAAATGGATATAAAATTCCTATTAATCCTTTTAACCAGTTTGTAATTGCCGAAAACTGATCTAATACTTTATAAACTGCAATTACTGCTACAGCAAATGTAAACCAATATAGCCATTTAGTTATTACTCTTTTTTCTTTTTCCATATTAAAATTCATCCCTTTCTTATAAACAATTATAGTTGTTACCTCATATATTTCTACACTATTAACCCTATTGGACAATGATCACTCCCATATACGTCACTATATATCATTGCTTCTTTTATGTCTTTTTCTATTGATTTAGAAGTAATAAAATAATCTATTCTCCATCCTACATTTTTTTCTCTAGCATGGAACATATATGACCACCAAGTATATGCATCTTCTTTATCTGGATATAAGTATCTAAAAGAATCTACAAATCCTGAATTTAATAATTCTGTCATCTTTGATCTTTCTTCATTTGTAAATCCTGCATTTCCTACATTTGTCTTTGGATTCTTTAAATCTATTTCATTATGGGCAACATTTAGATCTCCACAGAGTATAACTGGTTTTTTCCTATTTAGCTCTAATAAATAATTTCTAAAAGCATCTTCCCATACCATCCTATAATCTAGTCTTTCAAGTTCTCGTTTAGCATTTGGCGTATAGCAATTTACAAGATAAAATTTTTCAAATTCTAATGTTATGACTCTTCCTTCTTGATCATGTTCCTCTATTCCAATCCCATATGTAGCTTTTATAGGTTCTATTTTAGTAAAAATTGCAGTTCCTGAATAACCTTTCTTCACAGCACTATTCCAATATTGTTTATAACCTTCAAAATTTATTTCAGCTTGTCCTGGTTGCATTTTTGTTTCTTGTATACAAAATATATCTGCATTTTCTTTTTCGAAGAAATCGTTAAAACCTTTTGTCATTACTGCTCTTAATCCATTTACATTCCATGAAATTAATTTCATTTATACTTTCCTTTCTTAAACAACCTTTGACCGCCATTTGCTCTTTTCAATTTAGTTCATAAGTAAAATAAACAAAGCTTACAGCCAATAGCAATTATAGCCATTTTATATAATAGGAATTTTTAAAATTTTCCTATTACATAAAATAGGACACATTAATGTGTTCCTATGACGAACAATGCCCGCCCCTTACACCTTGCTGTGTCCTTTAAAAAATCATATTTTTATTATGGTACATATATATAGCATTCTAAGTTTCTTCTACCAAATATTTGACATTCAGTATATGTATCCATATATACATCTATTTTATTATTTGATATTGCTCCACCTCTATCTTGTACCACGAACCATCCTCCATTTGCTTTATTTGCAAAATAAGGTATATATATAACAGTTCCTATTGGATATGCTGATCCTGCTGCCACAGTGTACCATGATGTAGCCTTTTCTCCTGATGAAGTTATACCATACGTTGGTGATGATGGACTTTTGCCACATGTTGAAGCTGTATAAGCTGATGCATTTAAAGTTCTTATTTTGGGTTGAATTCCTTCTACTGATTTAGCTAATTCCGTAGTACTCTTTACTGGTACAGTAGTATTTCTATAAGATGTTGCATTTCTACTTGATACTTCTGTTGTTTCAGTAACTACCTCACTAACGGGTTCTTGAATTATACTCTCACTAATTGCTGTTCTCTCTATTTCTATATCATTTTGGTATTTAATTCTATATACTACTTGTTTTCTTCCTAGTTTGCCACTTTTTTTAGTCTTATAATACTTTGTTGTATTATTAAAGTCTATTATATTTCCTTCTTCATCGACACTATCATATTGTATTATTTCTGTACCTGTTACCATTTTTTCTACAATAGGCGAATAGTTTGATAATATTTGTTCTATAGATACATTTTCACTTTCATTAGCTAGACTTACTATTTGCGTAGGATTTTCTGCTGATGTTATAGTTATTGTATAATCTTCATTTGTTATTTCTGCATCCAATGAAGGGAATACTGTTTCCGTTGGTAAAACTATTATATGATTTTCTTCTAATATTTCTGATACAACTTTTTTGGTTGTAATTACTTCAATTTCATAGTTATCTGATAATATAATTTTTACTGTATTTAGACTAGTCGTAGTAGCTCTTACACCTATTCCAAGGATAAAAATCAACATGATGGTAATTAATGCTATCTTTTTTATAGATAAAGATGCTTGTTCGTTTTCTTTCATACGATCTATACTACCTCCTATTTACATATGATGATTATACTATTAATTACCATGTTTGTCAAATTTTTTCGTTTTCCCTTTTTCTCTTGTATTTCTAGGGAAATAACATTTTTTTCAAATTTCTTCATTAAAAATGTAGAAAAAAAGTAATGGATATAAAATATATCGTGAGCTTACGGAAATATGGTAAATCTTGATTTTGTAAGTGAAAGCTATAAAATATTGAATTTAAAGAAATTGTAGCATTTTATCTAATAGAAATTTCTTATTAGATAAAGTGCTACAATTAAATTTTAATTGGTTTTTATATTTAAATAATTTTATTTGCAATACTTGCAAATTCCTGTATTGTTAATTCTTCTCCTCTAACCTTTTCATTAATACCTACATCATTTAAAATATTTTTAATTTGCTCTTTTCCACTAAACAAATCACATTGTGATAATGCGTTTATTAAAGTTTTTCTTCGTTGCATAAAAGCATATTTTATGATTTTAAATAATTTTTCTTCATCTTTTATTCTTACTGGTGGTTCTTTTCTTATCTTTAAATTTATAACCTCTGAATCAACATCTGGTGCTGGTATAAATGAAGTGCGTGGAACTTCTAAAACTTTTTCCGCTTCAGCATAATAGTATACCGAATATGTAATAGCACCACTTAATTTTCCTCCAGGTATTTCACATAGTCTATCTGCTACCTCTTTTTGTATCATTACCGTAATACTTTCAAATTCTCCTTTTTCTTCCAATAATTTCATTATTATTGGTGTTGTTATATAGTAAGGAAGATTTGCTACTATTTTAGTGCTTTTAATTCCTAGTTCCTGTTGTTCTTTTTGTATGATTTCATTTAAATTTACTTTTAAAACGTCTTGATTAATAATCTCTATATTATCATATAAAGAAAATCTATCTTCTAATATTTCTATCATTCTATTATCTAATTCAACCGCAATTACTTTTTTAGCTTTTTTTAACAGTTCATTAGTTAGTGTTCCAAGTCCTGGTCCAATTTCTATTACTAAATCATCATTAGAAATATTAGCACTATCAACTATTTTATTAACAACGTCATCATCTATCAGAAAATTCTGCCCTAGTGATTTATTAGCATATATTCCATATTTTTTCATTATAAACTTCGTTTCTTCGTAAATATTCATGCTTTACTCCATTCTTTTATTGTTATTTTTGCCTTGCTAACTCCCTACATTTTTATTATCTTTCTTCTCACATACTCATACGCTATAATTATATGCATGTGAAATTTGCTTCTCAAATTTCCCATGCTTGTGTTATAGCTATCCTCTTATTTTTCTTCTTACATACTCATATGCTATAATTATATGCCTGTGTTATATCTATCCTCTTATCTTCCTTCTCACGTATTCATACGCTATAATTATATGCCTGTGAAATTTGCTTCTCAAATTTCCCATGCTTGTGTTATAGCTATCCTCTTATTTTTCTTCTTACATACTCATACGCTATAATTATATGCCTGTGAAATTTGTTTCTCAAATTTCACATGCTTGTGTTATAGCTATCCTCTTATTTTTCTTCTTACGTATTCGTATGCTATAACTATATGCCTGTGAAATTTGCTTCTCAAATTTCCCATGCTTGTGTTATAGCTATCCTCTTATTTTTCTTCTTACGTATTCGTATGCTATAACTATATGCCTGTGAAATTTGCTTCTCAAATTTCCCATGCTTGTGTTATAGCTATCCTCTTATTTTTCTTCTTACATACTCATACGCTATAACACTTGTCGCCACTCCTGCATTTAGGCTTTCTGTTTTGCCTAACATAGGTATTTTTATTTTTTCGTCTGCTATATCTAAAATCGCTTTTGAAACTCCATTTGCCTCATTTCCAATTACTATAACTTTTTTATTGTAATCTATGTCATACATGTTTTCGTCTGTATCTAATGAAGTTGCTATTATTTCATATTTATGCTTTTTAATGTTTCGCATTGTTCTAATTAAATCTTGTGATTCAATGACTTTTACTCTAAATATTGCCCCCATTGTTGAACGTACAACTTTTGGATTATAAGCATCTACTGTTTCTTTGGATACTATGACTTGAGTTAGTGCAACACTATCTATTGTTCTTAATATTGTTCCTAAGTTTCCTGGATCTTGTATTCCATCTAATACAAATATAATATCTTCATTATAATTTATCTTTTCTTCACTATTCTCCATTTCTATTACAGCTAACATTCCTTGTGGTGTTTTTACATCTGTAATGCTTGCAAATATTTTTTCAGATACATAAATGCAATTATATTTTGCAATCTGATACAATAATTTTTGTTCAATGCCATCTTCTTCTATACATCCTTCACAAACAATTATCATTTTTATTTTGGCATTTTCCTCTATTGCTTCTTGAATTAATTTTATACCTTCAATTATAAATTCTTTTTGTTCATTTCTATATTTTTTGTCTTTCAATTTTTTAATTTTCTTTATAATTTCATTGTCTTTGCTTGTAATTAATTGCATTTTTGCTCTTCCTTTCTATATAATTTTTAAGAATAAATTGGTTTTGACCGTTCCTTTTTAAGTTCACAAATTAAAATCAGTAAATCAACTTTTATCTATTAGGAATTTTGTAGAGACACGCTATTAGATAAAAATTCTTTTGTTTCTTTTATAATATTGTCTTCATCTTTAACTCTATATGTTATATAAGGACTAATTCCTGATGAAAACTTAATTCTGTCTTTATATTCTTCTATTAGCTTAGGAACTATGTCTATATTAAATTTATTTGAATTTAATGTAAATAAAACTCGATTTCCTTTTTGCATTACTTTTAATATATTTGATTTTTTTGCTAATTGTTTTATCCTAGTTATTTCCAATAAACTTTCGACTTCTGATGGCATATTTCCAAATCTATCTGTTATTTCATCTATTACGTCTTCAATATCCTTTTCATTTTTACACAAAGCAATATCTTGATATATTTCTATCTTCTGACTACTACTTTGTATGTATTCATCTGGAATAAAACTTGAAACGTTTAAGTCAATTTGTACATCTATTTCTTCTTCTACTGGTATTCCTTTCATTTCTTTAATTACTTCATCTAATAGTTTACAATACATATCATATCCTACGTCACCCATATGACCATGCTGTATTTCACCCAAAATGCTTCCTGCTCCACGTATTTCCAAATCTCTCATAGCTATTTTAAAACCTGAGCCAAATTCTGTAAAATCTTTTATTGCTCTAAGTCTTTTTTCTGCAATCTCTGGTAATAGTTTATCCTTTTTGTAAGTAATATATGCATATGCTTCTTTATCACTTCTTCCAACTCTACCTCTTATTTGATATAATTGTGCTAAACCAAGTCTATCCGCGTTTTCTACTATTATAGTATTTGCATTTGGTATATCAATTCCAGATTCTAATATAGTTGTACATACCATTACATTTGAACTGCCCCAAATATAATCTTGCATTATATTTTCCATTTCTTCTCCGCTCATTTTACCATGTGCATACACGACTTTTGCATCTGGAACTAGATTTTGAATTTCAGTTGCCTTTCTTTCTATTCCTTCTACATTGTTGTATAAATAGTAAACTTGCCCACCTCTTTCTAGCTCTCTAGTTATTGCTTCTCTTATAACCTCTTGATCATATTCCAATACATAAGTTTTTACAACTTTTCTATCTTGTGGTGGTTCATATATAACAGACATATCACGAACACCAACAATGGACATATGCAAAGTTCTTGGTATCGGAGTAGCTGTCATGGCAAGAACATCTACATTTGTTTTATATTCTTTAATCTTTTCTTTATGTTTTACCCCAAATCTATGCTCTTCATCAATTATTAATAATCCTAAGTCATTGAATTCTACATCATTACTTAATAATCTATGTGTTCCTATTATAATATCAATTTGACCTAATTTTAATTTTTTAACTATTTCTTTTTGTTCTTTAGCTGTTTTAAATCTATTTAATAATTCAACAGTTATAGGATATCCTCTCATTCTTTCTTTAAATGTCTCATACTGTTGACTAGCAAGAATAGTTGTTGGTGCAAGATAAGCAACTTGTTTTGAATCCATGCAAGCCTTAAAAGCAGCTCTAAGTGCTACTTCAGTTTTTCCATATCCAACATCTCCACACAAAAGTCTATCCATAGGTTTTTGCATTTCCATATCTTTTTTTACTTCTTCTATGCATCTTAATTGGTCATCAGTTTCTTTAAAAGGGAAATCATCTTCAAATTGTTTTTGCCAAGGAGTATCCTTTGAAAATGCATATCCTTTTATCTTCTCACGCTTTGCATATAATTCTATTAGATTTCTTGCTACTTCTTGTAAATTAGATTTTACTTTCGCTTTTGTTTTTGACCACTCTTTGCCACCAAGTCTATTTAACTTTGGATTTTCTTTTTCTCCGCCTATATATTTTCTAACACTATCTAATGCATCTGTTGGAATATATAAAATATCATTATCTCTATATTTTATTTTTATATAATCTTTTATTACTCCATCTGCCTTTATAGTATTTACACCAATGAATTGTCCTATACCATTAGTTCTATGGACAATATAATCTCCAATTTTTAAATCAGAGAATACAACCGTTTCTCCCTCTCTAAACTCTTTACTTACTCGTCTACTTTTTTGTCTTAAATATCCCTTTTTGTTTTCTACATCAACTTGTTCTTCAAATATTTTATCGATTTCTTTTAGTTCATTATACTCAAATGTAAATACTCTCTCTTTTACAGATATTGCATCTTGTTTTTCTAAATATATTTTATTAAATCTACTTAATAAATCAATAATTTGGTCGTAATTATATAAATTTTCTAAAATATATGGTATTTTCTTTTTCTTTTCTATTAAATCCTTTAAAATTAATTCATTATTCTCTAATATTGTTTCTGTTCTTAATTTTATCTTATTTACTTCATCTAAAAATAATATATAATTATCATTTATATATTCAATCACACTTGAATTAGTTTCTCCTAACTCCTCATTTGCTGGATATATCTCTACCTGTTGCAAATTTTCTATTGATCTTTGACTGGAAATATTAAAATATCTTATAGAATCCACTTCGTCTCCCCAAAGTTCTATTCTTGCTCCTTCTGTTTCAGATACAGAAATATCTATAATATCTCCTCTTATGCTGAATTGCCCTCTTCCTTCTATTAGTTCACATCTTTCATACCCAAGCTGTACTAATTTTCCTTTTATTTCCTCTATGTTGTAAGTTTTTGAAACTTCAAATTTTATAATGTTTTCGTACAAAATACTCTTAGAAATTATAGGTTGCATAATTGCTTCTATTGGTAGTATTACAATCTCAGCATCGTTTTTATACAATTTGTTTAGAGTTTCTATTCTTTCATATAATAAGTCTTTACTTTGAGCTTCGACATCATACGTAGTTATTTCTTTTTTGGGAAATAATACAGTATTATCACTAAAATATTTGCAATATTTAAATAATTCTTTTGCTTGCAATTCATTATATGTGATAATGCATACAGGCCTTTTTAATAGTTTTAAAGTAGTGCTTGGAATATATGATTTTGATACGTCAGTTAAGCCCAATAAATATATTGGGCTAGTTTTATTTCCGAACTTCTTTAATATATAAATTAAATTGCTCGTTATTTGATAATTTTTCTGTAATAATTTTCAATTTAATTTGCCTCTTTCTTTAGGAAATTAACGTGCTAATTATATACCGATTTTAGTAAAAAAGCAATACGACAAATCTATATTTAGAATTATATTTTCTTCTATATTAAAAATAAAATTTAATATTTTAGTATAAATCTAAATATTTTTGATTCTTGTAGGGGCGGCCATTGGCCGCCCGTGTATTTTTTTCTTCGTGCAATTTATTTCTTGTATGTTTTTTTCTATTAGTTGTTATATTTTTCATAATAATTTATTAAAATGTTTCTAGGGTAATCCTTCGAAGAATGCGGGCGGCCAATGGCCAGTAAATTCTGCTTCGCAGAATTTCCAAGCATTGCTCGTAAAAGAATTCAAAACAAAATACATTTTGTTTTATATTCTTTTCCTCGCTTTGTCCGCCCCTACAAAAGTACATTCTAATGTCTACCCTTTTCTCGCTTT
>CANQQQ010000045.1 GCA_947626025.1 uncultured Clostridia bacterium | reverse complement strand
GCCAACGAACTGCTTGGGCTTTCTATGAGCCACTATAATGTCAAGTTTGCAACGGTATAATTAACTAGAGCCTATATTGACTTTATTGATGTGAGTTATTGGTTGGATAAAAAAGATATCCCATGCTTCCATACTTACGAAGAGGGGGACTTATTTCCAACATCTGTTATTGTGATAGTATTTGTACCATTAATAATGTTATGTATAAATTTATTTCATTCTCCTTCGTTGCACAATATCTACAACATTGAAAAAGATGAAAAAACCAAATCATATAGAAGGACTCAAAATAAAAATGGGAAATATGGTTTGCATCAGTGTAAATCACATAAAATAGTACAAGTCCTACCATTCAAATATAGTGACATTTATTATTGCGGAGGTGGTGCATATATTTGTGTAAAAGGTAATAAGCGGGGTGTATATAATACTATAAAGAAAAAAATGGTGATAGATGTCGTATATGATACAATAGATATAATGCAAGATGGGACTCTTGTAGTTGTAGAAAATGGAATATCATCAAGATTGACAACTGATGGCTATAGAATAATTGAATAAAACGGATATATATGGAATTCAAGAGTATCGACACATTGAGCATTACAGAATGCTGCGAGCAATTAAATTTAAGAAGAGAAGATTTGCCAGAGGCTCTTCATAATCTTATTGAGCCTAGTGAGAGAGACCAATTACTCATCGAACGGTTACAATCTCTTCTTGATGCTGATAAGTTGGCTATTGAATCGTGCAGAACCATTGAACAGTACGAGGGATATCTTTCTACTTGGGTTGATGGTCTATATCACAACCGTGCACGAACACGAATTGCTCAGTTAAAAGCAGAAGCAGAGGAATTCGCTTTTTATCAAAAAAATAAAGATCTTATTTCTGGGTGTGAAGCATATTTATCAAAGTATCCCAAAGGTAAATATGTCAACAATGTTAAGTCAACATTGGTTCAATTGAAAAGAACAAGAAAAACTCGTAATATACTAATCTTTATAATATTACTAATAGTAGCAGGTATATTTGCATATTCTAATTATGTGACCGTTTCTTATGTCGATGTTGATGATAATGCAGAGCTGAACAACTTAGGGGATGAAATAAGCCTTAGTGTTGGTACTGATGCTATAAGTTCAACTATATCAGCCATACCATCTGAGGATTGGATTGATTGTCGAGTTTCTGGAAATACTCTGTATATATCTGCAAATACCAATCCTAAAGGTGAAAGAAGTGCAACCATTACAATTAAAGCATACTCATCGTTCTTTGGCAATAAATTATCTGATAGTAAGCAAACTACAATTACTGTTTCACAAGAAACGGGCTATGCTTCCCATTTGAGTGTTTCAAATGATATCATTTATTTAACTGCAAATGAAGGAAAATCCACAGTTTCAATTAATACAGATGGAATTTTTGCAGTTAGCACAGCCCCGGCATCATGGATAACAACATCAGTTAACGGCAAGTCTCTTGATTTGGAATATAGTGAAAATTTGGGAATAGCACGCAATAGTTATCTCATTATTAAATCTGGAACGAAGTCATTAAGGTTGAATATTACTCAAGCTGGGAAATCAGCAACTCGTTTGGATGTGGATACTTCTGATGTTGAGTTTAGTGCTAATGGTGGTAGTAGAACTATTGAAATTTATACTGACGGAGAGTGTCAGATAAGTACTCAACCAGAATCATGGGCACATGCCACTATTAATGGTAATTCGATTTCATTAAGTGTCGATGAGAATCCAGGAAAAAAGAGAACAGATTATTTTGTCATTAAGTCGGGTTCATTTACAGAACGTATAAATATATCACAAGCTGGTAAGCAAGCTTCATTTTTAAATCCATCACAGACTAATATATCAGTTTCACACTCGGGTGGCACTAGAACTATTACTGTATCATCTGATGGATCTTGGGAGTTCGGAACAGAAACTGAATCATGGATAGATTTGTCAAAATCAGGCAATACGATTACGTTAGATATAAGTAGGAATAGTGGTAGTAGTGATAGAAGTGATTACTTTACAATTAAATCTGGTAATTTGGAGAAACGAATAAATATTAGCCAATCTGCAGATAATACACCAAATGCAGAAGTCAACAGAGTATGGGTAGACCATAACATATCGCGTACCGGATACAATAATGTTTATAATGCATATTGGGGATGGCAGCAAGTTCCTTACACATACAATGTAATGCGTATTCATGTAGATTTCGAGGTTAATAATTTGAAGGGCAAGACAATACGAGCGTGTGCATTTTTCTATGATGAAGATGGTGATGAATTGACCACTTCCTATAATCAATTCAGAGCTCCAAATGGGCAGGTTACTGTTCAAAAAACGAGTACAGCTACTTATAAAAATTCGCATTGGAGCGATTTTACTTTGGAAATACCATATGGCGTAATGAGAGAAGGTAGTAATAAATTCCGTATACAAATTCAGGATAATAATGGTAATACTCTAACGAATTCCAGCTATGAATACTTTACTGTAAACAAATAACCATTATATCTGAATAGTATAGCTGCAATATAAATTAAATAAATGACAGATCAGCAAATCGTTAAGGGCCTAATCAATGGCGACCATCGCGCAATTAAAGATTTCTTTTTTGTGCGATGCAAGCCGATGTTGATATACATCGGGCAGTACTTTTGTCAGTATAAACATACTCCGGAGGAACTTATAGGGGAATTCTATGAGTTCCTCTCGGCAGATGATTGGCACAAGTTAAGGATATTCAAATATACCTGTTCGCTAAATTCGTATATAACAATTATAGCATCCCGATATTTCCAGCATAAGCGAGACAAGGAACTATTGCCATTGGATGAGAATATAGCTCTTGTCAAGAATTTGCAAGATGATAGTAATGGTGATTCGTTCTTTATGGAGGACCTAAATAAGATCATTAAAAGGTTACAACCATTTGATAGATTTCTTGTTCAGCGTATTCTTATAGATGGAGGGAAACCCGGAGATATTCTTGATGAGGCAAAAGTTTTAATGGCGAAAGATGAAGGTTTGAGTACAGATGCAAAAACAGATGCTCAATTTGCTGGATATGTTTACACTCGTTACAATAGAGTGCGAAAAGGTTTACAAAAACAAATGGTTGCAATAGGATATGGAAAATAATTCAATTCAAACTAATAACTTTGAGTTACTAGGACGAGTTCTCGATGGGAACGCAACCATTGATGAGCGTAAGGACGTATTGTTTAATATGACTGATGCGCTTTTCGAGGAGTGTTTTTTGGTTGCGATGCGAGCAGCAACATTGTTTAATGAAAAAATAGAGGCTTATGGCTAAGTTCAATAAAATATCAGACGAAGAACTGGCTGCATATCTCGAAGGTATGCTTTCAGAGGAAAATTCAGCAAGAGTTGATGCTGCTATGGATATTGACACCCTGGAAGTGTTAAATGTATCTCGTAAGGCTCTTGATGAGTTTCCAACGGATAATGTTATCTCACTCCCTTCATGGGATAATGTTGCGGCAGCTTCAATACGACCAACGTATGAGCCATTAGCTATGGCTGGATTCTTAGGAGATAGTAATGCTGATGAAACAGCAGACGAGGAAATAGAAGAAGATGATGAATAATGAATCGTAAAGTCGAAGAATTAAAGCAAAGTATCAATAAGTCGGTTATGATTTACATAATCGGCTGTTGTTGTTTTGTATTAGTTGCTTTGGCTTCATTATGGTTTGGATACTACATAATCCGTTATCACAATGATCACGAATTACCACTTCAACTTACGGTTATTTCATTGGCTGGAGGTCTATTGCTGTGGGAAATGATAAAATCATTTCGTTTCAAGACCTCTTTACCAAAGACATTCAAACCTATAATAGAACAGGAATATCCTGCACTGTTCGCAATTATAAACGAAATTACGACATCTCTAAATCTGTCGCCTATTCGTAAAGTTTATATTTGTCCGGATGCTACTGCTGCGGTATTCATTCAACCACAATTGCGAAATATACTTTTTGAACCAAAGAGGAATCTAGTTGTTGGTTTGGGGTTCTTAACACAGATGGATGATGATGAGATTCGAGCAATGCTTTATCACGAGTTTGGGCATTATGCTCAGGAGGAGATGAAGAACTCCATATCTGTTTATACAGTAGGACAATTCTCTCAATCATTTGTCTCCATTAAGGAAATGAAAAAAGAGAGAACATGGCAGCAGCAGTTGAAAGTACAGTTACTATTATTTACTTATTTTGCCATATGGATTTGTAATCGTATAAATAAAGCATATTTAAAACTGGCAAGACAAATGGAATATGAAGCTGATGGTGTAGCGGCCAAATATGTTGGAGCTTCGACTTTACAAAGAGCATTACTTCATGCCGCTTGCATACGATATAATTACGAAGTTATTCAATGGGGATTGCAACAATTGCAGCCTCAGAAAATTCAAGTAGACAACGTCTATCTTGCTCTGCATTTTGTAGGCAATTATTCTCGCCCATCTCGAAGGCTGCTATCTACTGAAATAATAAAACGAGTTGAACGTATCGGGAAACTTAAATACGAAGTTTCTCCATCGCAATCCGCATATACGATTCGAGAATATGCCATGCAACTTATTCCTTCTCAATCCAATTCGATATCGGCTTGTTCCGCATCTCAATTTGCACAATGGCTACGTGAAGGGGTTATGATTTACACGCAACAAAGAGAGCTTGACACTGCTGTATTATTAGAGATTCATCTTGATAAGAAGAAACATAAACTACCTTGGTTTGATGCTACATACAAAATTATGCTTGACGGAAAAGCAATTGGCCTTGGTAACTTTATCAAAGGATATACACTCAAGCGTAAGACTTCTCCAGGCAAACATGTTATTACCGCCTATGCTCCATCGGGAATTATTTCGACGCCTTTTGAATTTGAGGTTGAAGCGAACAAATCATATAGAATAGATATGGATTATAAAGTCTATCTTCAAGATGGGATATATGATGTTTTTGCTACACATATATATTAATAAATGGGGATGCCCAATACAACTCCGCTGTATCTAAAAAAATATTAAAATTATAAAATGGAAAAGGAAACATTACAAATTCTCAACAATTATGGGATAAATGCTGAGGACGTTAGTGATAAGCCAACAACATGTATAGATATTGACGCAACTGGACGTATGCAAGAAATAGAAAATCTTGCTAGTGAGTTAGGAATAGAAGTTGAAGATAGCGACATACAGTATATGACAGCTATTGAGTGTGTCTCTCTTATTGGAAGTGTTATTACTATCATTGATTTCTTGTTGAAAATGAAGAAGAAATATGGAAAGACGTTGTTGGTTGGCATTCAATCTGCAATCACTAAAAAAGTAATTAACATCCCTGTTGATGATGCAATAGAGTCTATTATTAGGCAACATGATGAAAATAGTAAAAGATAGAAAAAGGCTTATTGATGAAATGATAGAAAGCCGAAAAAACTGTTTTCCGTATCCTATACAAATTGAGACAGATGGCTTTTCGACTCTCCCTTTTTATAGTAAAAAAGGAAATATATTAACATGTACAGAATTATGTGAAACCACATTACTACTTTTAAATCTGTGCCAAGTAGGTACAAAGCAATTGAAAAAAGTTTTATTCCTGTATTTATTAACGGAAATAAATATTAGCAGATTAAATCTATCGAATGCAGGAGGATTATTGGTAAAATTAGAAAAAGAAGTCGGTAATCTCAGGCCTTTTAATAGTAGTTCAAACATTGATTTAGAGCTTCAATTAATGTTCTTAGTTGGTCATGAGCTTCAGCATGCTTGCTACGCTTTTGATAAGCAATTAAAACAAGTTGATATTGAAAATGTCCATCAAAGCATCATGGAATTATATGCTAATCCAGAAACAATTAGGCAAGAACAAGTATTCAAACTAATTCCTGAAATTTGTAGCGAAAAACGACGAATGGAAGAATTAGCTTGTGATATAGGAAGTGTAAAATTTATTTCTAAGTACATAGTTAAGCATTATAGCACAAACGAAATACCTCAAATATGTTCTCAATTATTACGAATCGTAACGATGTTGCAATATGCTATTAACATATACGAACTTGCCGAATTCCGGATAAAAAATATTAGATTATATTCAAAAAAACATATATTTGACATTATTCGAGTCGGAAATGTCGCAATGACCTTAGCCAATATTCTTGAGACAGATGCTATAAGTAATCTTGGGGAAAATTTGCAAAACGAAGTTTTTGCATACAATAAAGTCCTTTCTAATAGTATTAAGATTGGTCTTGAAGATTTATGGATATTACATACTGCACAAGCAAGTTCTGTAGAAGAGGATAGAAAGAAGTACGAATCTATCTGCACAAAATTTACGGAAATAAGTAAACATATAAAATATATTTTAATCAACTAACAATTTATACCTTTGGTATAAGGTAAGATTAAAAGATTTGTTTGGAGCTATCCATGAATTGAGATAATAAAGAAGCAGATTTATCACTGATAGATTCTGCTTTTTTTAATACTCTTAATAAAAAACATTTGTATGAAAAGAGAAGAAGACAGGAATAAAATTCTTGGTTCCATGGTTGGCGGTGCTGTTGGAGATGCCCTTGGTTATGCTGTTGAGTTTATGAGTTATCGTGCTATTGTTGCTCGATATGGAGAAAAAGGCATTACTCGATATGAGTTAAATAATCAAGGAGTTGCAGAGATTTCGGATGATACTCAGATGGCACTTTTTGTGGCAAACGGGCTAATGTTGGGCGATACTTATATTTCTGATAAAGGCATTGGCTCGCCACATAATTATGATTGGGGTGCATTATGTGCATGGTATATTACACAAACTCAGGAATTCAATACACCGAGAAAGAAATATTACTCACAATTCTGGTTGATGGATGATTCTCGTATGTTTACCAGACGTGCACCAGGGCTCACATGTATGGGTGCCTTGTCAGGGGAACTAGAAACGAACAACAGCAAAGGATGCGGAGGCATAATGCGTATAGCCCCTCAAGCTTTATATGAATATCGATTTACAGGCCTGTCCCGTGAAGAAAGGTGGAAGATTACTAGAAGGATGGTTGAATATACACATCGCCACCCATTAGGCTACCTGCCGGCAATCTTGCTAGTAGATGTGCTATGTTCAATTATGAGAAGAAGTAATGAAACTGTAGATTTGGAATCAATTGTACGGGAAAGTATCTTGGCGATGGAATCTCTATTGAACAATGAACATGGAGAATATCTTACGGTTCTGATTGAAAAAGCATTTGATTTGGCAAAACAAGAACTTCCGGATCATGTTGCCATAGCTAAACTTGGCGAAGGATGGACAGCTGAAGAAACACTTGCCATAGCACTTTATTGTGCAGCCAGATACCCAAATGACTTTGAAAAGGCAATAGTAGCATCTGTAAATCATTCCGGGGATAGTGATTCGACAGGTGCGGTTACGGGTAATATCATAGGTGCAATGCTAGGTCGTGATGCTATTCCGCAACATTATATTGATAATTTGGAGTTGATTGATGTCATTGAGGAAATGGCAAATGATATCGTTTCCGGTGCACAAATTTGTTTTTGTGCTCCAGCTACTGAAGCTGAAGAACTTTGGGCGAAGAAATATATACGTTCAATCTTCTAAAATTTGTCAGATATGAAACATTTACTAATGTTGCTAATAGTTATCTATATGTCTGCTTTCGCTGCTTCAGCACAAGATGACTACTATATTAAAAAGGCACAGAGTTATCAACGTGAGGCAGAGTATTATCAGAAGAAGGCTGACGGATATCGACGAGAGGCAGAATATTATTTGAAAAAAGCCGAAGGCCATCAGCGCGAAGCGGCATATTATACAAAACGTGGCGATATAGATCGGGCAAAGACACAAGCCCGATATGCTGAAAGTGCTTTAGATTACTACAAGACTCAGCTTCGATATGCCCAAAAAGCTGATGAAAAAGCCGCAATGTATTTAAAATGGGCAGCTAATGCTTTAGGCAAACAATAAGAAAAAGGTATAAACTAATACATTCTGAATTAATTGTAAGTTTGCTTAGTTTCTTTTGTTAAGCACAATGACTCGACAGACAATATGAATGTCTGTATCTATACAGAATTGACTGATTGGGGAAAATTGAATAATGTAAAAGTATCTAAAAAGTCTATAGAGAACTGATAATAGTAAGTAATAAATGCGATGTCAAACAAATTAAATAATGTAGTATGAAGTGGTTAGGATTATTCAGGGAAAAATATACCTTGAAAGAGGGGCCTAAAGATTCTGAGGCATTCAAGCTTTATAAGGAGTTATGTTCCGATAGATTTACTAAATATCCTTTTGAGACGAAAGAATTAGGAGAAGATATGATGTTAGTAAATGAAGTTATTGCACAGTATTGGAAGCCTCGTTTTTTGTTAGACCAACGGATAAAGTGTGCATATGAGTTTATGGATCGTTGTGAGAATTTGTTGCATATTTCATTAAAGGACATTGATTGGGATACAATTCCTAGCGATGGATATTATTGTGCTAAAAACTTACGTGCATCATTTCCAATATCCATAGGCAAATTCGAGAACGGAGTCTGTTCGATTCGTTGGGAGCTTAATCCTGACGGACAATATTATATGGATGAAGATGGCTTTGGTATGACAGATGATGAGGAAATATCTGTATATGGATTCATTGACAGGCAGTTGAATGTGTTAGTGAAGTTTCGTTACATTAATGACGACTGGAAACAATTGAAAGAAATGCAGGCTGAAGCAGAGGAAATTGTAAAAAGACGGGCTCAATGATATAAATTAAAACGTTGAAGATAGAAACCGTAAGTCAATGCACTCTATATTTTGTCAAGCGACTAATATAGAGTGCATTTATTATGTGCATACTTGTTCCGCTTAGAATATAAATTGTTAAATTAAAAAACATATCAAATGAAAACAAGAGTTTTTAATCTTATCATTCTCGACGAGAGTGGTTCGATGCAAAGCATCAAGAAAGAGGCTATTGACAGTGTTAATGAAACGGTACAAACCATTCGTTCTGCTGAAAAAAAGAATGAGAATCAGGAACATTTTGTATCACTCGTAACATTCAATGATGATGTTAAGACTGTATATGATTGTGTGCCAGCTAAGGAGGTTAAAGAGTTAACATCAGAAACCTATCACCCTGATTGTTGTACTGCTTTATACGATGCTATGGGGATGTCTCTCAATGTAATTCGTTCTAAAGTTGGTGAGGATGACCGTGTCCTTGTAACAGTTGTTACCGATGGATATGAAAATGCCTCACGTGAGTACAATAGTAAAGCAATCAAGTCATTAGTGGATGAATTAAAAGGGAAAGGATGGGTGTTTGCTTATATCGGATCCAATCAGGATGTGGAAAAAGTGGCAGCCTCTATTTCTATAACCAATACCATATCTTTCCAAACTACGTCTGCCGGGACTCAGATAATGACAGACCGAGTAAATAGAAGCCGTGAGCGTCTTTATTGTTGCATGGCGAAACCGGATTTTAGTGCAGAGAAAGCAAATGAACATTTCTTTGACGATGAAGCCATAAAATAGTTCATATTAAATGCCCAATATTATGCAAAAGATTTTTTTTATACTATGTTGTGCCTTAGTATTGTTATGTAGTACATCGTGTGAGGAACATATGGATATTGAGCATTGCCCTATATCTCAAGATGTAAATGTCCCTAATCCTAAAATTGAAAAACTCATTCAGCAAGCAAGACTGGGAGAGATTGAAGCTTATGATGCTCTGGCTGTTTGCTACCGTAATGGGGATGGTGTTAAGCAAAGTGTTTTCAATATGATGACTATGTATGCACTTTCCTGCAAGAAGAGTGGTAAAAATATAAAAGATATAATCAAGTCTTTGGACGAGAATCATCTTTTGCGCTTATTGATAGATATGTTGGATCATGCCCGTGTTAAAGATATACCTCAGGAGACTGTGGCCAAATTAAGGAATGTATCTCCAGCAGATGCTATGATTTATGATGCTATTTATGCTTTTGAATGTAAAAATGATACACTTGCTTCACAACAATTACTGAAAGAGGCGGCAGCAAAAGGAAGTGATATGGCTTGCATTTTACAAATTTTCCTGTATGAAGAATTGGATAATCAGGAACTATACGAGCAAAGTCTCCATAAATATGCAGATAGATTTCCTGTGCTATATGTCAAATTGGGAGAATTAAGTATGCGTGATGATAGTGAAGGGCATTGGGAACAAGCTGTCAAATATTATACTCTTGCTGATAATAACGGAATGTTAACCGAGGAAGGAGCACTAGCCCTGTCTTCAGTTTATCGTATGCTTGAGAAAGAAGGTAAAATGAAATGCGACCCAAAAGAGATGGTTCGACTTGAAGCCTTGGCAAATCATAAATGGAAATAATAAATAACATTGAATCATGAAAAAAGTAACATTTAAAGAGTATTTTGCTACGTTGCTTGGCGGTCTCTGGCAGGCAATACTGTGGGTGATTGGACTATTCGGATATAAAGACGAAAGTTCATTCGGGAAAGTTGTGAAACGTATTTTTGCTTCGTGTGCAACAATTCTGTTGATATTGTTCACAGGCTGTGTATTATATGCCTTTGCAACGGAAGTTGTATATGATGAGTGGCTCAGACCACATATAAATGATAAGGTTTGGAATGAGAAACACATCAGTAATCACATCGTGTTCCAACAGATGTATTACTCGGACAAAGGTAGAGTATATGATAAAAATAAAAGAATTGTGCTGCTCAATGATGTTGATTGGGTGGTGACCTCCAGTGACAAGGACTCTCTTGCTGTTTTTGCAAGAAACGGCAAGCGTGGATACATCAACCGTTTTACTGGAGAGATTGCCATTCCAGAGAACTATACTAGGGCATGGGTGTTTTCTGAAAGTTTGGCTGCTGTAGAGAAAAACGGTGAACTGTTATTCATTGATCATTCCGGCAGGGTTGTTATTGACAAGGATTTCCAGGTACATTTTGATGGTCCGAAATACGCATTCAAAAACGGATATTGTATGATAAAGAATCCTGTTGACGGTAAAATGGGATTGATTGACCGGACTGGTCGTTGGGCCATAAATGCAGAATATGACAATCTGTTCAACAACGAAGGATTCTGGCAAGTTGAAAAAGACGGATGTGTCGGATTATACACAGCAGATCTTGATTTGCTCTTCCCTGTTGAGAATACGGCAATTAATGTATATGATGACTATATTGAAGTACGCCATGCTGACCATATCGCCCGTCGATATGACCACGATGGCAATATGATAGTCAATTTCGTAATTGACGAGGTGAATAACCTGCAATATGAGACAACGGAACTTCGTAATGACATGGAATCTGTTGATGGTGAATATACAGACAATAAAATTTATGGCATAGCGGATTGTCAGCGATATCTGGTTCGAAGTGGAAATTACAGCACTCCGGATTACTATGGACTGTTGAACCGAGACGGCAGGATTGTAACTCCACCTATCTACACATCAATCGAGGCCATCGGCAAAAACCTGTATCTGTGTCAGCCGGACGGAGTAATTGTAAACAATAAGGGAGAAATCGTGAAATAATCCTACTGAAATTTATGTAATATTATCAATACGAGGACTACTTTTCAATTGGAGTTGTCCTCGTATTGATAAAATTGCTAAAAATATTTTTTAATTATTTTTCAACATTAAAAAACAAGGGAGTGATTGAGATGGTTATTGGATATGTCATTCAGCGAAACTAAAAAAACAATCTGATATTATTGTTTATATAATTAAAGAATCTTATCTTTGTACAAATAAAAGTGTTCTTTTCAATAATGCGAAACAAGACAGAATACAGAACCTATCTCGTTTCTAAACCGTTACCTGTCTAAAAAATAAATCTTGTAAATTCTTTATTTTCAATAAGTATGAGTAAATCATATGTCTTGCCGTATGGAACGTGATTTTTTTGTCTATGCCTGCCCGCAGTACCCAGTTCTGTATGGTCTTGTTGGTGCAGTCGGGCGTGAATACGTCCGTGAAGATATAATCCTCATTCTTGCCACGCTCTCCCATAATGCCGGCCGCCTGTTCCGTGATGTCGAGATATTCCTGCCCTTTGGTTTTCTTCTGCCGAAAGATGATGCGGGTAAATTCCCCCTGCCTGAACACGTCGCCCCATTTGAGCCGCAGGATGTCGCTGCGCCGCAGTCCTGTCAGGCAGGAGAACAGGAACGCCCGCCGGACACCGTCATAGTCGCAAGGGGTGTTCACGAGCCTTTTCAGTTCTTCGAGTGTCAGGTACATTCGTGTTCCTTCTTCTGCCTTGAACCCGTCAATGCCACGGCAGGGATTGACAGCAATTATACGATCATCGAACGCTTGGTTCAGGCAAGCCCGCAGTTTATTGAAATAGCTAACTTTTGAATTGCGGGACAGCAGATGCTCCTTTTCCCTGTGCCGCTTGTCGTGCGCCCAAGCGACAGCCCTGTTTTCGAGGTAGTCCTTGAACCCCTGCACCCATTCGGGCGTTATGTCGGCAAAGGTTATTTTCTCTCGCTTTTCATAGATGTGCAGGTGGTGGAGGCACGAATACCAATTCCCCCAATTGCCTCTGCTTTCTTCCCCGAGCCGTTTTTCGCATAGAGATTTGTAGTAGTCGAAAAACAGGGTTTCGGTGGCGAACCCGTTTTTGAACCCGAACTCGCCATTGCGAAGTTCGACAATCCTTTTCGACTTGACAGCCTCCGCCAGCCGGAGCGTCTCTCGGTTTTTGTCCTTGTCAGCCCGTGTCCGTTCAGGTATCAGGTACAATTTCAGATACTCGTATGTCCGCTCCCCGTTCAGGTAGATGTCAAGGTAAAGCGATGTGTTCCCTGACTTGGTCTTGCGCTTCCGCAGTTTTATTGGCTCTTTTGAATTTCCCATTTTTTTGTTGCTTTTGTTGTTCCATTGTTTCCGAGCAACAAAAGTACAACAAAATTACAGTAAATCGGAAGTGATTTAAAACAAATAACCTTAAAATTTCAATCGGCTTAAGTCATTTAATAATAGTGAGTTATTTACTCATTTTTACTCCAAATTTACTCCGAATTACTTTGCTGTTTTTGTCGCCTATTTTCCTCTCTAAAAAGCACTGCTTTCCTCGGCAGAAAACAGTGCTTTCCGTAGCGAGGCAAATACGGCAATGGCTCCACTCTCG
>CANQQQ010000044.1 GCA_947626025.1 uncultured Clostridia bacterium | reverse complement strand
ATTGTGTTGTTAATAAAAAAATACCATCTATCTCTTTGAGACAGATGGTATTTACTGGTGGAAAATTATGTCGAAAAATGACGAAAAATAGAAAAATCTAGTATACGAAAATATACTAGATTAATTTCTTTATTTTATCTACATAATAATAAATGAATTCCATTGGTGTAGGTAAGCCAGTTTCATAATTGACTTTAGCAGTATAATGAGTTGATAAATCTTCAATCGACGATACTCTCCATGCATGAATAATAGCATTTTGTATTCCGTTAGTAATAGTATTACCAGATTTCTTATAAATTTTAGTTAGATACTGAATGACATTTATATTACTTTCGTTATTTTGAATTAAGTACAGAATAGCATCATGAACATAGTTTCTACCTTTCAAGTTTGAAGTTATTCCAATCAAATCTAGTTCATGATAGATAAGGTTAGAAATCTTATTCTCAGTTTCTAATAAGTCCTCTTGCAATGAGATAACAGGACTTGTGCTAACAGTATTACGCAAAGCCATGAATTTATTTAAAACATTTTCACAAGAATAATTAGGATGGTCTTTATAAAGTATCATGTCGACTCCGTTCCTATGAAGTATTTCATAAGTCCTTGATGAATTAATATGAGTAGTTACAATAATTATAGGACTGTAATTTAATTTTAGCTTTTTAAGATTACTCAAAAATTCCAAGGAATCTGTACTACCAGAAGTACTATTATTAAGTTCGATGTCTAGAACAATACCCTCAGGGTGACGAAGTTGTACATATTTTAAAGCTTCAATATCTGAATCTGTCATACCAATTAACTCGATATCGTTTCTAGAGTTAATACAATTAATAAAATCATTACAAGCATTAACATCATCTTCAATTATTAATATCTTCATAGGCTTAACATCCATAATAATCACCAATCCTTTTTAGTATATTCTACCATAAAATCCCATGTAATTCTATATTTTTGCAAAATCTTTTACTATATAGGAAACTATTGGTTAACTTATAATTATTGTTAAAATAAAAAATGGAAGGAAATATATATGGTAGAAGAAGTATGTGAAAAAATAAATGAAAGGGATGTAAAAGCAGAGAAACAAGAACAAATAGAAAGAGGAACTAGAATTACAGTAATAAGAGAAACATTACAAATGAATAAGACAGAACTTGCAAGAAAAATAGGAATTTCAGGGCAATTTTTAGGACTAATAGAAGAAGGAAAGGGAAATCTATCATACAGAAGTGTAAAAAAGTTAATGGAATTAAGTGGTCATTCTGCAGATTATATATTATATGGGTTAGATGATAGTATTATAAGTGACACTAAAAAATTATTGAAAAAGTATGATGAAAAAGAAATACTATATGCTATGAGTACATTGAAAGAAATAGCAATTTTTCTAAAACAAAGATAAAAGTCAATATATTACTTTCAAATGAAAGTAATATATTGACTTAATTGAAATTATTTAGTAGAATATCTGTGTAAAATGTAACAATATAAGGAGAAGATATATGTACACAGATTATTTATTCTATTTAAATGCACTAGTAGAAGCACAAAGAGGTAAACAAATATTAATAGTATTATTAACATGGATAGTAATGCTAGGAGTAGGAAGTATATTTTCTTTGATTAATCATAAATTAAAAAATATCTAGTAAATAATCAATTATATTATTTACTATGACTCTAATTTTTTTGATAGATAATTTAAGAATAATCTATATTGTGAGTTTAGAGATGAACAGTTATAAATCTTAAGATACATGCGAGTACTGCAAAAATGTAGTGCTCGCATATTTTTTAATCTAATGTTGTAGAAGTTCTACCAATACCTATTACATTTTCTTGAAGTGAACGCCATGTATTACAACCAACTATACCATCTGATGAAAGACCACGACTAGCTTGATAAGATCTAACAGCATCTAAAGTTCTACTACCAAATATTCCATCTAAACCTCCAGTAGCAAATCCTAATGTATTTAAGCCATCTTGAAGAATAAGAACATAAACACTCAAACTACCTTGTCTTAAGGTTGGATAACCACCTGAGCTACATGCAGAAGGACGTTGTCTTCTATCGAAATGTACCCATGTTGGAGTAAGGGATACTGGTTCAACATAAGACCATACTCCTGAATTAATTGCACTTGTTCTTAAGGCACTTCTCCTAGCATTTGTCCAAAGTTGAGCAACGTCAAAAGCCGTTCCTGCATAATGTTGAGATTGACCAGAATGTCCACCTTCCCAAGAACGTTTAAAAGCAAAGCCAACAGGAATTGGTCCGCCCCATAAATATCTTTGAGTATTCCATGCCTGCATAGTTCTTTTAGTTGTCCACAAAGTAGGACTTTTACTAGATCCTCTAAATTCTCTTACAAGTAATGTTGAATTTGCATTATAAGGCATAGGAGAATTTTCATCTCTATAATAAGTCTCAAATCTATCTGAATCATTATTATATACTAATATTTTTGCCATAATTTTGCTCCTTAAAAAAAAATATCTCTATATATTATGTAGTCCGATATGTATGTGTGAAAAAATTTTTAAAGAAATTTCCCCAAAACTATTGCAATTTAATGAAAGTTATAATAAAATGGATACAAAGTGGAGGAAAGTGGAGCAAAGTGACACAAAGTGAAAAGAAGGTGAAGTCAAGTGTTTATTGGTGAATATGAGCATTCTGTAGATGTCAAAGGTAGAATAATAATGCCATCAAAATTAAGAGAAAATATCGGCGAAAAGTTCATAGTTACTAAAGGACTTGATAAATGCTTATTCGCATATTCAAAATCTGAATGGGCAAATTTTGAAGAAAAGCTAAAAACACTTCCACTAACAAATAAAAATGCAAGAGATTTTGTAAGATTTTTCTTATCTGGTGCTGTAGAATGTGAAATAGATAGACAAGGACGTTTCTTAGTGCCAGCAAACTTAAGAACATATGCTAATATTGATAAAGAAATAGTAATAATAGGTGTTGGTACTAGATTAGAAATTTGGAACAAATCTTCTTGGACAGAATACAGCAGTGAAGAAAATATTTCAGCAGATGAAATAGCTGAAAATATGACAATGCTTGGTATATAACTTCCAAAAGAAGTCTATATAAATAAACAAAAGATTTACAATAAACAAAAGAAATTTGAGAAACTAAAGAAGAATTAATAAGAAACAAAAGAAAAAATAATTAGAAACAAAAGAACAAATAAAAAACAAAAGAGAAAATTAAAGTAAGATGCCAAAGAGTAATTAATGTACATAAGAAAAGAATTGAGATGTTATGATGTTGCAGTTGGTATCAAAAGGTACCAACTGTAGCTATTTTAAAGGAGATTAAAGTGGAATTTAAACATAAACCAGTACTTTTACAAGAGTGTATAGAAAATTTAAACATTAATTCTAATGGCATATATGTTGATGGAACTTTAGGAGGAGCAGGACATAGTTTAGAGATAGCCAAAAGATTATCTAAAGATGGACTATTAATAGGAATTGATCGAGATGAAGAGGCATTAAAAGCGGCAAAAGAGAAATTAAAAGATTATCAAAATATAAAATATATTCATGGAAATCATGATGAAATAAAAGATATACTACAAGAGTTAGAAATAGATAAAGTTGATGGAATTTTATTAGATTTAGGAGTTTCTTCATACCAGTTAGATGAAAGAAACAGAGGATTTAGTTATATGGCTGAGAAAAGCGAATTAGACATGAGAATGGATAGAAGCCAAAGCCTTACAGCAAAGGAAATAGTAAATACTTATTTAGAAGAAGATCTCACAAAAGTAATATTTGAATATGGAGAAGAAAAATTTGCAAGAAATATAGCTAAAAAAATATGTCAATATAGGAAAAATAAAGTTATATCAACAACGGGAGAACTTGTAAAAATTATAGAAGAAGCAGTTCCAGGATTTGCAAAAAAAGATGGACATCCAGCAAAAAGAACGTTTCAAGCTATAAGGATCGAAGTAAATAATGAAATTGAACCTTTATATAATACGGTAAAAGATTCAATACAGGTACTAAAACCAAAAGGTAGATTATGCATAATAACATTTCACTCTTTAGAAGATAGAGCAGTTAAAAATGCATATCAAGATGCTAAAGGAAAATGTACATGCCCACCAGATTTACCATATTGTATATGTGGAGCAGAATCTCAAGGAAATATAATAACAAGAAAACCAATAGTTCCAACTGAAGATGAACAAAGGGAAAATTCTAGAGCAAGAAGTGCTAAACTGAGAGTATTTGAAAGAAAATAAAAAGGATTAGGAATACTAAAGAAAGGAGAAGGTAAAATGGCTAGATATCAATATGAAACAAGTCCAAGAAAGTTAAGCAACGATTACGAAATAGTAAAAAAGAGAAATACTAAGAAAAATTATACTAGAAAAGTAAATACAGCCAAAAAGATTAATACTAGGATGAAGACAGCAAGTAAAGCAAAAATGGTATTTTTTGTGTTGATAGCATTTGTAGCATTTTTTACTATTAGTTATAGAAATGCAATTATTGATGCTAAATATGCTGAAATAAAAACATTAAAAAATAATTTAGCAACAGTCGAAAAAGAAAATGAACAATTAGAAGCGAATATTGAAAGCCGTTTAAACCTTAAAACTATACAAGAAGAAGCCGAGACTTTATTAGGAATGAAAACATTATCTAATGACCAAATAAATTATGTAAATCTTCCTAAAACAGACTATGTTGAAGCAAGTTCAGAGGAAGTAAAAATAGAAGATAGTAATACTTTCACAAAAATCCTTAACTTTTTAAAAAATTTAATAAAATAATAACAACCAATTTTAATATGAAATATGGTTGTTATTTTTTATCTAATAGTAAATTTCCATACTATCATCTTTGTTTAGAAAAATTCAATTAGCAAGATGAAAAAGAAAAATAATCACTCTTAAATTCGTAAGAAGAAAGCAAGATAAGAACGGTTTGTTCTATGCGTTAAAATCTTCATAAAAATATGAAACCTCAATACAATATAATATAATAAGTTAAATTAGAGGTGAATTATAATGCCAAGTATTAGTGCAAAAAAAAGAATAATGAAGGTCTTTTTTGTTTTTATAATTATTTTAACATTACTTGCTATAAGAACGAGCTGGATTCAATTTGTACAGGGAACAGAATTACAAACATTAGCTTACAAACAACAAACATTGGATAGAGCTATAAACCCAAGTAGAGGTACTATATATGATAGAAACGGAGTAGAATTAGCAGTTTCAGCAACAGTAGAAACAGTAACAGTAAATCCAATGAACATTGCTAGTGAAAATAAGGAAAAAGTAGCAAAAGCATTATCTCAAATATTTGATTTAGATTATGAAACAATTTTGAAAAGAGTAAAAAAGAAAAGTTCTATTGAAACAATTGTAAAGAAAGTAGAAAAGGATAAAGCAGATGAATTAAGAATATGGATGGAAGAAAATAATATAACAGAAGGAATAAATATTGATGAAGATTCAAAAAGATATTATCCAAACAATGATTTATGCTCACAGGTTATTGGATTTACAGGAAGTGACAATCAAGGGCTAAATGGGATAGAGGCAAAGTATGATGAGATATTAAGTGGAATTAAAGGGAAGATAACACGTATAAGTGATGCAAAAGGAGCTAGATTAGAAGGTACAGTAGAAGAATATATACCAGCAACAGATGGAGAAAGTTTAGTACTTACAATCGATGCAACAATACAGTCAATTGTTGAAAAATATCTTGAAGAAGCATGCATAGATAATGTATGTACAGATGGACGGAAATGTTGTAATAATGAATCCAAATAATGGAGATATATTAGCAATGGCAACATATCCAGGATACAACTTAAATGATCCATATACAATAAATAATGAAGAATTAAAAAATGTGTGGACTACATTGCAAAGTAGTGAAAGATCAAATTACTTGGAGAAGATGTGGAGAAATAAAGCAATATCAGATACATACGAGCCAGGTTCAACTTTTAAATTAATAACGGCCTCTGCATCACTAGAAGAGGGATTAGTACAGGACATAGAAAAAGAAAGCTTTGCTTGTACTGGCAGAATTGAAGTAGCAGGAGTATCTATAAAATGCTGGAGATATTATAGACCACATGGATCAGAAAGTTTGAGAACAGCATTAATGAACTCATGTAATCCAATATTTATAGGATTAGGACAAAAAATGGGAGTAGACACTTATTTTAATTATCTGGAAAAATTTGGATTATTATCAAAAACGGGGATAGATTTACAAGGAGAGGCGAATAGTATATTTATCGCAAAAGAAAAAGCTGGACCAGTCGAACTTGCAACAATTTCATTTGGACAGAGATTTGAGATTACCCCTATACAGTTAGTAACAGCAGTTTCAGCAATAGCTAATGGTGGAAATTTGATGCAACCAAGAGTTGTAAAAGCTACAATCAATTCAGAAACAGGAAAAAAAGAGGAAAAAGAGCCAGTAGTTGTAAGTAGTAATGTCATATCAAAAGATACATCAGAAAAAGTTCTAAGTATGATGGAATCAGTAGTTGCTCTAGGAACCGGAAAAGGTGCACAAGTTCAAGGGTATTCTATAGGTGGAAAAACAGGTACTTCAGAAGATGGAGTTAATACAGGCAAATATGTTACTTCTTTTTGTGGAATAGCTTCAATTTCAGATCCAGAACTTGTTATTTTAATAACTTTATATAATCCAACAGGAGAAGGAGGACACCACGAAGGTGTCAGCTTATAGAAGTTAGCAAATATAAAAAGATAAGATATATTTAAAGTGAAATGACTTGAAAAAAGAAGAAAAGAATTATAATATTATACTAATAAGTTTAAATTTGATTTTAGGAGTTAAATAGTGCTATGGGAAATCTTTCATTTGGAATTGATTTGGGAATTGCTTCTTGTGGTTGGTCGATTGTTGATTTAGAAAAGAATAAAATAATAGACAAAGGAGTTTATTTATTTTCAGAAGCAGAAAAGGCTGAAGATAGAAGAAACTTTAGAGGTGCGCGAAGAAGAAAAAAGAGAAAAATACATAGAATAGAGCGAATTTATCAAATCTTAGAAAATAAAAATATTTTTTTAAAAAATACAATTGAAAATAATTTATTAGATGCAAGAATTAGAGGAATAAATGGAAAAATTGAAATGCAGAGTATAATTAATATAATATTTTATTTTGCAAGACATAGAGGATATATTCCATTTAATGATGAAGATGAGAGAAAGAGTGAAATAGTTGATAGATTAAGAGAAAAAGGTTATTTCGCTTGTGAAATTCAAAAAGAAATTTATGAAAAATATGGACAATATAGAGGAGACGAGTTTTTAATTCGAAATTCTGATTATATAAAAGAATTAGATAAAATATTAATGGAACAAAGTAAATACTATTTAGAAATTGATGAAGATTTTATTAAAGATATTAAGGAAGTTATTACTTCTAAAAGAAAATTTTGGGAAGGTCCAGGTGGTCCAAGAGAAAATCAGTTAAATAAATATGGCAGATACAAAACAATTGAAGACTTAGAAAACTATAAAAAAGATAATAATTATCATAAATATTTATTTGAACAATTAATTGGAGAATGTAGTGTTTATAAAGGCGAAAAGAAGGCATCTTCATGGAATTATTATTCAGAATATTTTAATTTTTATAATGATATTGTAAACTTAAGAGTAAATCGTCAAAATCTAGATGAGACAAGTTCGAAATATTTTGAAATGGTTGATTCAGAAATTTGCAAATTAAAAAAAGATAGTATATTAAAATTAAAAGAAGAAGTAGAGAAAAGTAAAAATGTAAATTATTCTACATTATTAAAAAAATTATTCAATGTTGACTTTTCAAATATATATGGATATAAGAAGGATAAAGAGGGAAATCCCGAAATTGCTAGATTTGAAAAATTGAGAAGTATTAAGAAAAAATTAGAAGATGAAGAGTTGATTAGTGAATTATTAAAAGATAGAGATTCGTACAATAAAGCAATATATTACATACAAATATCACCTAGTAAAGAAACTAGATATGAAATTTTAAAAGATAATTTATCTAATGTTTACAGTGAGAAATTGATAAAACTTTTATCTAATTTAACTTTAGAAAATAGATATAATAGCTTTTCAGAGAAAGCTTTGAGGGTTTACATAGAATTAATGGAGAGATATAATAATAATTCTTCTTATATTGAAAGAAATTACAAAAATATGATTAATTCAGATGTAGAGGACTATTTAATTAAAGAGTATACTGGAAAAGATGTAAAAGAAGGTAATTTAAAATATATAAATTCAAAATACGTAGAAAATATTATTGCTTCTCCAGCTACGAAAAAGTCATTAAGAAAAGCCATAAGTGTTTTAAATAGACTTTTTTCAAAATATGGTTATCCAGAATATATATGCATAGAAAATACAAGAGAATTGCTATTAGAAGATAAACAAAAAGAATATGAAGCGAAAACTTTAGAAAATCAGTTAAGAAGAAAAAACGCTTCAAAAAAGTTAAAAGAGCAAGGATATGAAGAAAGTAATACAAATATAGATAAATATTTGTTACTAGATGAAAATAATTTTAAATGTATGTATTGCAATAAAGATATAACAGTTGGAAATTGTGAAATAGAACATATATTACCAATAAGCAAAACGGCAAATGATACATTTTTGAACAAAACTGTATCTTGTACACAATGTAATATGCAAAAAAATAATAGAACTCCATATGAATTTTTAAAAATTGATGGGAGATACGAAGTCTTTAAAGAAAGAGTTATAAAAAATAAAAAAATTGTTGATGAGAAAAAGAAGAATTTATTATTCGAACAAAATATTGATAAATATGAAAAGAGTTTTAAAAATAGAAATTTAAATGATACAGCTTATGCCACTAACGAGCTTGCAAATCAGTTAAATTTATTTAAGAAGGCTTATTTAAATCATAACTATGGGGAATTTTTAGATTTCAAAGTTTTAAGAGTTCCAGGACAGTTTACAGGAATAATTAGGAGAAAAGCTAGACTAGACAAAGATAGGGAACTAAAATATCACCATGCAGTTGATGCTACTATTGTTGCAAGTATTCCAAAGTTAAAGATAGGAAGACTAATCAATATGGTTCAAAATGAACCTGATAAGTATTGGAAAATTAATAATTTAGAAGAATATAGAGAAAACTTATATGATGAATTATATTTAGTTAATGAAACAAAGAAAGAATTGGAAAATACGGATTTTTCAAATACCAGAGTTTTACAAGAAATAGAAAAAAATACAAATGGACAATTATTTGATAGCAATATTTCAAAGGTTATTATAAAAAATGGTGAATATTATAAAGTAGAACAAATAGATAATATTTATAACTTATTACCAAAAGATATAGAAAAGAATTTCGATAAAAAGAGATTGTTTTTATGTAAATATAATAATTTCGAATTATATGATAGATTGATGAAAATTATTGAAATGTATAAAGATAAATCAGTTAATCCATTTGTAGAATATTGTAAAGAAAATAATGTAAAAGAAGGAGAAAAATTTGATTATAAAAAACATGGAATAAAACAAAATAAAAATCCTAATAGTTCAGTAGTAATTAGATTAAGGTTTTTAACAAAAGTAAATAATCCGTATATTTTAAATACGGAAAAATTACCAAGAAGTAACAAGAAAAATAAAAAAGAGACTTTGCTAATGTATGATAATTTAAAATCATTTTGCACTAGAGTTTATAAAAATAAGCAAAATGGTGAATTATACTTTATGCCAATATATAAAATGTTTATTAATAATAAAGGAGAAATAAATGAAGGTTTATCATATTATAAAACAGTTTTTGATAAATACGTAAATAAAGATTTATCAGAAATTGAAAAGTATATGGATATATATAATAATGAATATGTTAGATTTGAGACAAATAAAGGGGAAATATTTGAAGGCTTAGTTTCAGGATTTCATAAAAGTCTTAACAAAATAGTTATAAAAAAATGTTCAAAAAGTATAACATCAAATGTTAAAAAAATAGAAAAAATAAAATCTGATATTTTAGGCCTTTACAATTTAAATATTTAGTGATAATATATATATGTAATTGATTACAGTACAATTACGTTTTACATTATTAAAGATTTACAGTTTCTCTATTATAAAAGAGAATGCTGTACTAAAAGGGGTCTTGAAAAAGACTCTTTTCTTTTTATAGATTATGTCTTGGCGAATTGTATATATAACATTTGAAGAAGAATTTAAATTAAATTTAACTGATATATCTGATATTATATAGTTATTGACTTTTTTAAAAAAAATATATAAAATAATTATAGGTTTTAGAGTACTGTAAATCTTTAATAATGTAAAACCCAACAGCACGTGTCGGATGCAAAGAGGATGTTTTAGAGTACTGTAAATCTTTAATAATGTAAAACTAGGACAAGCGATTGATTATGACCCACGAAGTTTTAGAGTACTGTAAATCTTTAATAATGTAAAACTGAACTTGATAAATTAGTAACACCGCTATAGTTTTAGAGTACTGTAAATCTTTAATAATGTAAAACTACTATTGAAGAATTAGGAATTGATAAATTGTTTTAGAGTACTGTATAAATCTTTAATAAACTAAAATAGATAGTAACAAATTACCTACAGCAAGAAAGTTCTAGAGTACTGTAATTCTGTTAGTAATTATGAACGAATGGTTTATAATATTGCTATTAACAAAGTTGATAGAATTGATTATGCAAATGATAAATTTAAATATAATGTATTTTTAGATTATCTACTAGAAGGTTCAAGATGTTATATAGTAGATAAGCAATTATTAAAAAATATAGAATTATATAAATATATAGAGGAGATATTAAATGAAAGAAATTAAAAAAGAAATGACAGAAGATGATATTTTAGATATTTTATATTCAGATAGTATTCCAAAATTATTAAATAAAATGGGGAAATTTTATCCAAAAGGATTTGATATAGAAAAAATAGATAAAAGAATAAAAGGAAAAATAAAAGAATTAGAAAAAGAATTTGCAAAATACAACAACACTTTAAACGAAATTGATTTTTAAATAAAATGAATAAAAGCACTTACTAAAAAGTAGATGTTTTTATTATGGAAAGAAAGGGCGAATATGGCAGTATAAAAAGAATTTTAAAATTATTGATAATGTGCGTAGAGTATATGTTGAGATTATAGAAGTAGCAATAGAGAATTTGATAATTCTGTTAAAAAATTATTACAGGACTATAATGAGACAGTATTGACAGAAAAAGCAATGACAGATGTTGCAGGACAATTTTGGAATATTCATTTTCTATTGGGAGAAATAATTTTGAAGGACTTATTATTATAGGTGTGATAATAGAGGAATAAACACTTTTACGAAATTAATAATATAAAAAAAGACCAGTATATCAGAAACAAGTCTGAATAACCGTACTGATCTTTTTTCTAATAATAGTATACAACCAATACAACAAAATGTCAATGCTAATAAAATATTCTAAGGAAGAGTATAGAAATAATGTATTTTTTTTAAATAATATTAAAAATTCATGGCATTAATTTAAACAATATAATAATCAGGATCAAATTATTAAAGACTTGTAATATAAATGGGAAGAAAAATATAAAAATAATAAAACAAGATATTATTTCCATAATGTTGTGAAATATGACGAAATGATGTATAATAAACAGAAATACAATAAAAAGAAAGAATGGAAGTCTATAAAAGAGATAGTTGAGAGTCCAATAAAAAATAAAGAAAAATTTCCAGGAGTAAACGAAGTAGAACGGTATCATTATGGAGATGAAACGTATAAAATATATGCAATTTTCTGTAAAAACAATTATTAATGAAAAGTGACTGACGAACAACTGTCAGGAGATAATGAAGGTAGAGATGGAACTGTCAAATACTCAAAAAATGCTATTGAAAGAGATGAAAGAACAAGGAGCAGAGAGAATAACAATAAATGGAATAATGAGCAGGTTGAAAACAGATGAAAAGCAACGAATGATGTTGGATTATCTACTGGAAACGAAGGAACTACCAATTCCAACGGGAGATATAATTCTAAAATCAATAGAAATAATGAAAATATAGAGCCCCCTAATCAGAGAGCTTTATATATGAAAATAAAAATTAGCAATCATAGCTGGAAGATAATTTTAAAACATAAGAAAAAAGAACAAATTTAAAAGATATATTATTCTACAAAAGGAAAAAAGGCAAGATTACAAGAGACAATACAAGCAATTGCTATAACAGGAACAAACACAGGTCAAACAGTACATTTTTTTAGAGTATAGAAAATCTTAATAATGAAAAATCGTTTTTTTAAATGGTTAATGTCAACATGTTTTAGAGTACTGTGCATCTTTAATAATGTAAAATTCAATGGGAAGAAAAGTATATAGTATTCCATTTTAGGATACTGTAAATAGGATAATTTTATTTTTGACATTAAAAAAAATGGAAAAAATAGAAGTACCAGACACAAAACAAAGATTTATGAATTAAAAATGAATATACCACCTGAAAAGTTCTCTCAATATAAAGGTATGAATAATTATTTAAAAAAGAAAAATAGGTGAAAAAGTAAAAAAATAGTAAGTATATAGAAAGAGGTGAAGATAATGAAATATCTGAAGAAATTAATTCGCAATATTCAAAACAGAATAATTCATTGGTGGATGGGGGAAGATGTTTAAATATAGTAAGCCTGATGATGGTTGGATTATTAGCAAATGACAATTCTAGTAGGACATAAAGCATATACTGGTTTACTAAATATTTCTAAATGGATTATAGAGAACTATTATATGAAATAACAAAAATATAAGAAAAAAGTAGCAATTACAGTGTAAAAACTGTATCCGTTGCTACTTCTTCTTATAATAATAGTATACAACCACCACAACAAAATGTCAATGCTAATAAATATTCTAAGGAAGAGTCTAGAAATAATGTAGGTTCTTTAAATAATATGACTACTCACAAGATTGTTTTAAAACATAAGGAACAAGAACGTATTTAAAAGATATATTAACGATAGCACAGGAAAAGAGTAATAATATTGCAAATGGTCAAGAAAGGTTGTATAATAGCATTGAAAGTGAGAGGAATATAAATGAATAAATTATATACAGAGAGTCAAGACAAGGAAGAAGAATACAGAAAGGCAATTTGGGAAGCAAAGAAGAAGATGCTTGCTCAATTAATAGATATAAATAAGAATAAATGTGAGAGAAGTTTAAAAGGAAATGATTATAATACTAGTAAATTTTTGAAGAAGGTAGATAATTATGAAGAAGATATTAAATAAAATAAAATTGAAAATGATTGCGAGAAAAATGAAAAAATTAAAAAGAAAAGTGTTAGAGAGGAATATGGAGTAAAAGAAAATTATTATACTAATAGTAAATTTTCAAAAGGGGTTGATAGCTATAAAAAAATTGATAGAGAAAATAAGGAAAAATTTAAGAGAGATAAGATTTTGGTGGTGGGCAGAGTAAAAGAAAATAAATATATTAATAGCGAATTTTTAAATGAGGTTGATAGATGTGAAGAAAACAGTGAATTGGATAAAATAAATGAAGAAAAAAATAGAAGACAAAATTCTAACATGGTAGTGGGAAGAACCCTAAAAACAAAGAACTCTAATCAGAGTTCTTTTTCTATTAATGAGCGACGCTTAAACGTCGCTCAAAGAAAACCACGTGCTATGCACGTGAGCATAGAAAAAGCGATAGCGT
>CANQQQ010000043.1 GCA_947626025.1 uncultured Clostridia bacterium | reverse complement strand
AAAATATTAGCACTAAAATAAAAATTTAGTGCTAATAAATAAAATTTTTTAAGACATTTTCAAAAATGATTGACATATGTAAATTTTTCAAAAATGGTTTGGAAATATTTTTAATATTAGGGTTGCATTTTTTCATAAAATATGTTATTCTTAATAAGTCATTTAGGGGTGTCGTCCAACGGTTAAGATAGAAGTCTCCAAAACTTTTGATGAGGGTTCGATTCCTTCCACCCCTGCCAAACATTATTTCTATCTTTTAGTAAAAAAATTAACTGGACATATTAATGTGTCCAGTTAATTTTTTTATTAATCATATGGATTTAAACATATTGTTTAATTTGTCTTACATTATTACATCATAAAAATTTTTAAAACTATACCCTTGTTCTATAAGATAATCTAATACCTTTGGTAACATATTAGCAGTTAATTGCTTTGAAGCATTATCATGCATTAATATTACTACACTATTTTTTGTGCCAACTGTACTTATTAAATCATTTATTATGCTTTCCTCTGTTGGCTTGCCTACTGAGTCATTTGTGAGTGCATTCCAATCAATATATAAAACATCGTTGTCTGATAATAACTGTTTTGCCTCATTTTTGACTTTTCTATATTTTGTTCCACCTGTACCACCTGGAAATCTAAACAAATGACAACAATATTCTTGAATTCCTATTGCATCTCTAATAGATTGCTGTGTTCTTACATATTCATCTAATACTGACTGTGCACTAGAATAAACACTATCATATGCATGACTATATCCATGATTTGCAATATAATGTCCTGATTCATATTCTTGTTTTACTATATTAGGATATCTCACTACATTGCATCCTAAGACAAAGAATGTAGCTTTGATTTTATATTGATCCAATATATTTAAGATTTGAGGCGTTATATTTGATGAAGGTCCATCATCAAATGTTATATATGCTATCTTTTCATTTGATTTATAAATGTTTTGCATATTTTCTCTTCCTAATTGTGTTAATATTGGAAGTTTTGGAATAGTTTCTTCTATGTTTTCTTCGGTAATTAATGTTTCATTAGTGTCTTCTAGTTCTGCTAGTTCACTCTCTTCTTGTATGTCAGCCATCTTCCTATTAATATTCGATACAAATAGCAATAGCAATAATAGTAGTAATAATACTATTACTAGCAATAAAAATACTTTTTTCTTATTTAATCTTTTTACAACTGTTAAACTTACTTCTCCATATTGGTAATATTTCTCCATTTTAACAATATTCTCTCCTCTAAATGTTTATCAAATTATATAATAGTTTATCTGTATATATTATTTCCACTATTAGTAAATATATTTATTGATAATATCGCATAAGGAGCAAGTTTAGTCTTGCTCCTTTAATTGATTGCTTTAGCTTTCTAGTTTTATTTGTCAAATTCAAATTTAAAAGTATTTGTTATATTACCTCGTGTATTTTAATATCTCTTATGTGTTCGATTTTTTCCCAACTTGTATTTCTATTGAATAGACACTTAAAATTAATTAATAGCCATGACCCTAAAAATAATGGATAACATAATAGACCTTTTATCATAGGTTTTATCGGCTTTTTATCTAATATCATTATTATTAAAGCTGTTCCTATTGGTAATAAAAATGTTGGGATAAGATATCTAGCATAGTTCTCAATTAATTGGGCTGACGTAAATGTGTTAGTCATATATAATACAAAATTAACTGCAAGCAATAATAATGTTATAATAAACATTGGTATGCTTCCAACAATGTATAGTAAACCATCAAAATTCATAGCAGTTTTCTTTTCTTTAACAGATTGTGCTAATTGCTTTGTATAAATTTCCATACATTGAATATGTCCAACTGTCCATCGTGATCTTTGTGACCAACTTTGTTTAAATTGTACTGGTTGCTCATCATATACAATAGCATCTGTTGACCATCCTAATTTTTTTCCTGCTATTATTCTTTGTAATGAAAATTCAATATCTTCTGTTAAAGTTTGAGTTTGCCAACCATTTGGCTTTATAATATCAAATTTAACCATAAATCCTGTACCATTTATTAATGGAGATAATCCTAAGTTATATCTAGCTAAATGGTAAAATCTATTCATCATCCAATAAAAGATTGCATATCCTGCTGATACCCAACTATCTGTAGGATTTTTAATATCTCTATAACCTTGAACAACTTCTTCGCCTTGACAAAGTTTTTTATTCATGTTTACTAAAAAGTTCTTATCAACAATATTGTCTGCATCAAATACACAAAAGGCGTCATATTGTGCATTTTCTGCAATTTTTTGTCTCAAAAACCATTGTAATGCATGACCTTTTGTTCTTTCCTCCATTGATGATCTTCTTTCATATACTATTGCTCCTGCATCTTCTGCAATTTTCTTAGTCATATCTGTACAGTTATCAGCAATAACATAAATATCATACTTATCTTTTGGATAATTTTGATTTTTTAGACTTTCTATTAAATTACCTATAACCATTTCCTCATTATGAGCCGGAATTATTGCCATAAATCTGTTTTCTTTATTCTCTAATAATGGTTTATCTTTTAGTTTAACTAAAGAGCATAGGCTAATTAATAATTGATATAGCCAAAATATTGTAATAATCCATACTAATGCTTGTTGCAATACATATAAATATATCATTTTTTTACTCCTTTTTATCCTTATCTCACTTTATTTTATATTTTTTACCTCTAATTATTATACTACTTTTATTATATTCTTGGCAAGTTTTTCTATAAATATTCTACAATTTTTGTCAGATTTTTTAAATTTTGGCATAAAACATGGCTATTCTTCTTCTTTGCTGTCTTCTTCAAATTCTTTATGTGATAAATTTATTCTTCCTTGATCATCTATTTCATATACTTTAACTTTTATTTTATCTCCTACATTTAATATATCTTCTACTTTTGCTACTCTTTTTTTGGATATTTTTGAAATATGAAGTAGCCCTTCCTTTCCTCCTCCTACATCAACAAAAGCTCCAAAAGGTGCTATTTTTGTAACAATTCCTTCATATATTCCATCAACTTCAATTTCTCTTACAATTTCATTTACCATAGCCAAAGCTTTATTTCCATTTTCTATATCGCTTGCATAAATAAATACATTTCCGTCTTCTTCAATGTCCATTTTAACTCCTGTTTCCGTTATTATTTTATTTATCATCTTTCCTCCAGGACCTATTACATCTTTTATTTTTTCTACTTTAATCTTTGTATTTATTATTTTTGGTGCATATTTAGAAATTTCTTCCCTTGGTGCAGAAATTTGTGGAGCCATTATTTCGTCTAAAATATACATTCTTGCCTTTCTTGTTCTTTCAAAAGCTTGAGCAATTATATCATAAGATAATCCGTCAATTTTTATATCTACTTGTATAGCTGTTATACCTTTATGTGTTCCTCCTACTTTAAAGTCCATGTCTCCGAAAAAATCTTCTAATCCTTGGATGTCTGTTAACATTACGTATCTATTAGGATCATTTTCATCTGTTACAAGTCCTGTTGAAATCCCTGCAACAGGTGTTTTAATAGGTACACCTGCATCCATTAATGCTAATGTACTTCCACAGATACTAGCTTGTGAAGTTGAACCATTTGAGCTTAATACTTCTGATACAACTCTTATAGTATAAGGAAATTGTTCTACATCAGGTATAACTGGTACTAATGCTTTTTCGGCAAGTGCACCATGTCCAATTTCACGTCTACCAGGACCCCTAGAGGTTTTTGCTTCTCCTACACTATAACCTGGGAAATTATATTGATGAATATATCTTTTTGAAGTTTGTTCATCTAATCCATCTAATATTTGTTCTTCGCTTACCATTCCTAAAGTTGCAATTGATAATACTTGAGTTTGTCCTCTTGTAAATAGCGCACTACCATGTACTCTTGGTAATAGTCCTACTTCACATGATAATGGTCTTATTTCATCTAACTTTCTACCATCTGGACGCTTATGTTCTTCAAGAATCATTTTCCTTACGCATTTTTTCTCTAATTTGTAAAGTATTTCATCAATTTCTTGTTTTCTTTCTTCTACTTCATCTTCTCCAAGTTCTTGGATTAAGTATTCTTTAACTTCTTCTTTAATTTTGTCAACATTTTCATCTCTAATAGTTTTATCTATTTCCTGAACATCATTGTACATTCTTGTTTCATATTTTTCTGCAATTTTATCAAATAAATCATGGTCAACTTCAAAAGACTTATATTCAAATTTTGGCTTTCCTATTTCTTCCTTAATTTGTGATATAAATTTGCAAAGTTTCTTAATTTCTTCATGTCCTGCTTTAATAGCTTCTAGCATAATATCATCTGGAATTTCATTAGCTCCAGCTTCTATCATGGCAATCTTTTCAACTGTTCCTGCAACAGTTAATGTTAAATCTGTTTTTTCTCTTTGTTCTAATGTTGGATTTATAACAATTTGTCCATCAACATATCCAACATTTACAGCAGCTGTTGGTCCACCAAATGGTATGTCTGATATTGAAAGTGCTGCTGAAGCACCTATCATCGCTGCAACTTCTGGTGAATTATCTGGTTCAACAGATAATACTGTTGCAACTACACATACATCATTTCTAAAGTCTTTCGGAAATAATGGTCGTAAAGGTCTATCAATAGCTCTTGATGTAAGTATTGCCTTATCTGCTGGTTTTCCTTCTCTTTTTGTAAATCCTCCTGGGATCTTTCCTGCTGCATATAATTTTTCTTCATAATCTACTGATAATGGGAAAAAATCAATTCCCTCTTTTGGTTCTTTAGATGCAGTAACATTTACCATTACAACTGTATCTCCGTATCTTACCCAAACACTCCCATTTGCAAGTTCTGAAGTTTTTCCACTTTCAATTATTAATTTTCTTCCTGCTAATTCTGTTTCAAAAGTCTTAAACATAAAATTTTACCTCTTTTCTTTTATATATTGCTTCTTACATAAATTAGTCTGTAACTTCGACAATGCCTTAATATTTAATATTTCCATTTATTAAAGCATTATCCAAGCTACCTCTAATCTATGTAATAAATTTTTGGACGTTTGATATATACTCAAACGTCCATAAAATTACTAAGTAATACTACTTATAACCATTGACGTTAAAACTCTAACACATCTAATGATTATCTTCTTAAGTCTAATTTTTCTACTATTTCTCTGTATTTTTCAATATCATTTTTTTCTAGATAGTTAAGTAAACTTCTTCTTTTACCAACCATCTTTAAAAGTCCACGCCTAGAATGATTATCCTTTTTATGAACTTTTAAGTGCTCTGTTAATTCTCTAATTCTTTCTGTTAAAAGAGCAATTTGAACTTCTGAAGAACCTGTATCTTTTTCATCTCTTCTAAAAGTATTAATGATTTCTTGTTTTCTTTCTACTGTCATTAATATACACCTCCTATTTTCTATAAGCCCTATTCATAGGAGAAGTGGTGTGTTAACCTTCTTCCAAGAATAAGGTAATTAATTACTTATTTAGTATACAATAAACAGCCCAAAAATGCAAGCATTTTTAGGTTGTTTTTTATATTTCTAGTTCATTTTTCTATTTCTTTCTATAATTTTATTGTATTATCAACATTATCTAATATACTTTTTGAAAAATATATGTATATTTTATTATTGCTATTTTTCTGTAGCTTTATGTAAAACATTAGCAACGTATTTCATACTAGCTAGACACTGTTCTAGCGTATTTCCGGTAGCACCTACTTCTATGATAGTAGATGCTGTTGTCAAATGTTGATTATATCTTGCATTCCTTAAAATTATTGGTCTAAATAATCCAGGATATAATTCGTCAGCTACACTCTGCACTTTTACTGCATAACTTAAATTTTTTCTCCAATTATCATGTAATAACCCTGATCCATCTGTTCCAACTACAAACATAACTTGTGCACACACTTCATCTCCTATTTGTACACTTGGTGCATAACTACTACTACTTCCTACAGCATCTCTATGTAGGTCAATTACTATTTCTGCATCTTCATTTTCTTTTAATATATTTTGTAGAGTTGTTAAAGATCTTCCGTAAGATCCATTATATGATGGATAGTCATGATAGATCTTACTATGTATTACATTAAATCCATATTTCTCCAATTCAGAAGATAGTTCATCTCCAACCCTTGAAACAGTGAAACTTAAATCTGTAGTTCTATAAGAATCAGTCATTCCATAATTGTAATTCTCAGTTGGAGTATAACTTTCACAAGTATGAGTATGATATATAATAACTTTTTTACTATCAGTAAATGTATATGAAACATTTTCTAATATTGACGAAATATCATATTTTGATTGATTATTTATTTTAATATTTTTATATTTGTTTGTATACTTTTCATTTATATTGTTTTCACTTATTACCTTTGTTTCTTTATTTTCTAAATCTTCTAATTCAGTTTTTTCTTCTATGTTTTCTTCTGGTTCTACATTGGCATTATCTTCTATTGTAGGTGTCTCTTCAACTTTTTCAACTTCTTCTTTTTTTATAACATTATTAAATATTCCAATCTGCATTGATAATATTCTTGTTCCTAAATTTTTTTCTGGAATTTCTTCAAAATTCTCTTCTATTACTTTTGTCATAGGTAGTTCATATTTTAGACATTCAATTAATGTGTTTTTTTGTTGTTTTTCTTCTACTCCATCCTTTTTTAATACTCTTAATATTAATATAAATGATATAACTATAATAAAAAAAATGAATATATATTTAATAATTTTTTTAAGATTAATAACCGTAATCCTCATCAGATTCTCCTTGTCCTAAACACTATTATTATATATATTCATTTATATTTAATTTTATAACTAATTTTTATTTAATATCCTCTTGGCTGTAAATTTAAATATATTGGTTTCTCTTCTTTTATAATTGTTGATAATCCATGTCCCGGATATATTAAAGTATCGTCTGGTAATATCAATAGTTTATTTACTATTGAGTCCATAATATCTTCTAAACTTCCTGTTGGTAAATCAGTTCTTCCCCAAGTTCCTCTAAATAGTGTATCACCTGAGAATAACATTTTATATTCCTCACAATATAGTGATATACCTCCTTTTGTATGACCTGGAGTATGAATTACTTGCATTTCTATATTTCCTAAATGTAATAAATCTCTATCATCTACTCTTCTTACATCATTTAAAATTATTGGTTCCATACCTATATACTCTGTTAACATTATATCTTGATTATTTAGATTTTCTTCACATATTCTATGTATTAATATTGTTCCACCTGCTTTTTCTCTTAATTCGTTTACTCCTCCTATATGGTCACCATGACAATGTGTAATTAGAATGTATTTTAATTTTGCATGTAAAATATCTAACATATCTACTATTTTGTCTACTTCTCCTGCTGGATCAATTACCATAGTTTCTTTTGTATCTTCATCATGTATTATATAGCAGTTTGTTGGATCTGCCAAAAAAGTTTGAATTTTTAATGTCTTTAGTATCATTTAGAATTTCCTCCTATAATTAATTCTTTCTCTTAACCTCGTAAACACTATCAATTTTTCTTAATGATTTAAGTAGTTTATTTAATGTATCCAAATTTTCTACCTCTGCTGTCACTTCTGTTATTACACTCTTCTCTTTAGTAACTTTTGAACGAACATCCATCATACTGATCTTTTCGTTACTAAATTCTTTAATGATATCAGCTAATAATCCTTGTCTATCATTTGAATATATATCTATATCTACATTATAAGAAGTTTTCGCTTGCTCATACCATGAGACTTCAATTATTCTATCTACTTGCTCTAATAATTCGTTAGCATTTATACAATCACTTCTATGGACTGAAACCCCTCTTCCTCTTGTTATATATCCGATTATGCTATCTCCTGGTAATGGATTACAACATTTTGCTAATTTTACTAGGCAATTATCAATTCCTTTAACAATTATACCAGAGCTAGATACTTTTGAATTAGGATTCTTGATACTTGGATGTGATAATTCTTCAATTTTCTTTTCTAATTCTTCCTCTTTATGATCCTTAGAGTACTCATCTAATAATTTACTGACTACCTTGCCTGCAGATATTGCTCCAAATCCAACAGAAGCTTGCATTTCTGTTATATTAGGGAATTTATACCTTTCAAGTGCAGAATTAATATATTCTTGTTTATAAATCTCAGTTTCTGTCAATCCCACTCTTTTAATTTCTTTTGATAGTAATTCTTTTCCTTTTTCAATATTTTCATCTCTATTTGCTTTTTTAAACCATTGTTGAATTCTATTTTTTGCTTTAGTACTTTGAACAAATTTTAGCCAATCCCTACTTGGTCCTTTTGAATTTTCTGAAGTAATTATGTCTACAATATCTCCACTATTTAATTTTGTTACGATCGGCATAATCTTTGAATTTATCTTGCATCCTGTCATTCTATTTCCAATTTCTGTATGTATACTATAAGCAAAATCTATTGGAGTTGCATTCTTTGGTAATACCTTAATATCGCCATTTCTGGTAAATACATATACTTCATCTTCAAACAATTCCTTTTTTAGTGTTTTTAAAAATTCATTTGGGTCATTCATTTCTTTTTGCCATTCCAATGTTTCTCTAAGCCATGATAATTTATCATCTTCTACTTTTACAGTTGTTTTCTTTACTTTATTAGCTTCTTTATATGCCCAATGTGCTGCAATACCAAATTCAGCTATTCTATGCATATCCCATGTACGAATTTGTACTTCAACTGGGGTTGCATTTGGTCCTATTACAGTAGTATGAAGTGATTGATACATATTTGCCTTTGGAACAGCAATATAATCCTTAAATCTTCCTGGCATAGGATTATATAATTCATGCACCACACCTAAAGCAGCATAACAGTCCTTAACAGAATTTACAATTACTCTTAATGCAAATAAATCATAAACTTGATCTAAAGTTATTTCATCTCTCTGCATCTTTCTATATATGCTATATATATGTTTTGCTCTACCAGTAGTATCAGCAACTATTTTTGCATTTTTCAATTCAATTGTAATTTGTTCTTTTATCTTTTCTACAAATGCTAATCTTTCTTCTCTTTTTTCATTTAATCCTTCTAAAATTTCTCTATATTCATCTGGATTTAAGTATTTAAAAGCTAGATCTTCTAACTCCCATTTTAATGAATACATACCAATTCTATTTGCAAGTGGTGCATATAAATCCATTGTTTCTTTAGAAATTGCTAATTGTCTATCTCTAGTTAGATATTTCAACGTTCTCATATTGTGAAGTCTATCTGCTAATTTTATAAGTATTACTCTAATATCTTTCCCCATAGCTAAAAACATTTTTCTGTAATTCTCTACTTGTTGCTCTTCTTTATCTGTATATTGAAGCCTATACAGTTTCGTTACTCCATCTACTATTTCTGTTATCTCTTCGCCAAAGTCTCTAACTAAGTCTTCATGAGTAACCTCTGTATCTTCAATAACATCATGCAATAAAGCTGCACAAATTGTAGCAGTATCCATACTTAAACTTGCTAGAATATTTGCTACATTTAGTGGGTGTATAATATATGGTTCTCCTGATTTTCTTTTTTGATCTCCGTGACAAGTCAAAGCATAGTTATATGCTTTTAGGATCATTTTTATATCTGCATTTCTACTATTTTTCTTAATTGTAAATACTAAATCATCAATTGTTATTGGATCATGCTCCTCTTGCATTTTATATCTCCCTTCTATTTCACAAAGGGCACTTTATGTGCCCTTTGCTTTCTAAAAAATCAACTTCTTGTCTATCCATTCTTCTAATTCATTTATTGGTAATCGTATTTGTTCCATTGAATCTCTATCTCTTATTGTTACTGTATTATCTTCTAAAGTATCAAAATCAATTGTTACACAATATGGAGTTCCAATTTCATCTTGTCTTCTATATCTCTTACCTATACTTCCTGCTTCATCATAATCACAAACAAATTTCTTAGAAAGCATATCATATACTTCTTCTGCTTTATCTGATAATTTTTTAGATAATGGAAGTATCGCTACTTTATATGGTGCTAATGCAGGATGCAAATGCAATACAATTCTTACATCTCCTTCCGCAATTTCTTCCTCATCATATGCATTACATAAAAAGGCTAATGCTACTCTATCTGCCCCTAATGATGGTTCTATACAATATGGTATGTATTTTTCATTAGATTCTGGATCTAGGTATGTCATATCTTCTTTAGAAAATTCCATATGTTTCTTTAAATCAAAGTCTGTTCTATCTGCAATTCCCCATAACTCTCCCCAACCAAATGGAAAGGCAAATTCTATATCTGTTGTTGCTTTACTATAATGAGATAATTCTTCTTTTTCATGATCTCTCAATCTTATGTTTTCTTGTTTCATTCCTAAAGAAATTAACCAATTTTTACAATATTCTTTCCAATAAGTATGCCACTCTAAATCTGTTCCTGGTTTACAGAAAAACTCTAACTCCATTTGTTCGAATTCTCTAGTTCTAAATGTAAAGTTTCCAGGAGTTATTTCGTTTCTAAAAGCTTTACCTATTTGAGCAATTCCCATTGGTAATTTTTTTCTTGTTGTTCTTAATACATTTTTAAAGTTTACAAATATTCCTTGTGCAGTTTCTGGTCTTAAATATATTTCTGCCTTTGCATCTTCTGTAACACCTTGAAAAGTCTTAAACATTAAATTAAATTTTCTAATGGCAGTATAATTTAATTTTCCACATACAGGACAAACTATATTATTATCATTTATATACTTAACTGTTTGTTCATCTGACCACCCATCTGCTATTACATCTTTACCATTTTTAGCAGCCCATTCTTCAATTAATTTATCTGCTCTATGCCTAGATTTACATTCTTTACAATCTATTAATGGATCTGAAAATCCACCAACATGCCCAGAAGCGACCCATGTTTGTGGGTTCATAAGTATAGCAGCATCTAGTCCTACATTCATTTTATTTTCCTGAATAAATTTTTTTCTCCATGCTGTTTTTACATTATTTTTAAACTCAACCCCTAATGGTCCATAATCCCAAGTATTTGCTAATCCTCCATATATTTCTGAACCTGGATATATATATCCTCTTGATTTACACAAATTAACTATCTTTTCCATTGATTCTAGCATTTATAATCCATCCTTTCTATGCAAAACGGGCAAGCTTGTAATTCTTGCCCACAAATTAAAATTATTGTTTACTTAATTTAACAGTATTGAACATTATCGTTATAAAATAAATTAATATTCCACATATTGCAAAAAATTCATTAATAGGTAATCTAGTTAAAGCTATTACACTAATATAAAAGGCACTTATTAATATTAATCTTAAAGCAGGAAGAACTATACATTTGACAACTCCCTGACGTCTAAATCTAATTACGTAATAAACAAGTACTATAATTGTTGTTATTAATAATGGTAAAATATATCTAGATATTAAATCAAAAGCATTAGCCTGTGGTATTGTTGTTAATACTATATCGCTATCTTTATTAATCTCTATTCCATATTTTTCATTAACTTTTTGAATTATATTGTTTTGCTGTTCTTCTGTTATTTCTTTTGATATTATTGAAGCAACTGTTCCAAAAGTATTACCAAGTTGAACTTCTGTATTATTTTCACCTAAAACTTCATTTGCAATTTCTTCAATTTCATTTATATTAAAATCTTGAGTCATATATATGTTCATTCTTTGAGCTTTTGAATATAATAGGCTATAATTAAATCCTTTCATGTATATCATTATTAATCCAGCTATAATAATTAATACCATTATTACTAAAATTATTTTCTTAATATTCTTCATATTTTAACAATCCTTTCTTCAAATCATTTTGCTTTTGAGACCGCCAATGTAAAATGAATAGTGTTAAATAATTATAGAAAATGTCTCTGAAAATGAAATTTGTTTTACCAAAAATAAATATGTATATTATTTATTCCTACTTTTAATTAATAATGTTCTTGTAAATAAAACATTCATTAAAATTATTGTAAGTATTCCCCAGAATAAAATTACTCCTATTGAAGAAATTGCAGAAAATGAATTGTATGTAAATACAACTGATGCTATTAGAACTATTATTAATAAATCTACTACTTTTAAATATGCATTGAATATTTTTCCTTTTACATCTTCTCTAGATTCACTTTTACCTAGACTCTTTAAAACTGTACAATTAACATATGTATTTATTAATGCAAGTAAGCCACCAAATACTATAGTTTCTAAAGTTATTTCAGCGCTTATATATCTAATTGCTATTAACAATAATGCTATTGTTGCTACATATACTATTGATGATAGTAGCCCTGATATTTTATATCTAATTATCATATATACTATACTAACTAATACTATTAGTGCAATTATACCTAATAATACATATACATATATACTATTTGCATATATTGATTGTATATAATCTGTAGTTTCTGTTTCATATTCTAAAGGCATTTCCTCATTAGATAATAATGCTGCATAAAATTGTGCTTGTTCCACATACTGAGTAATAGCATCACTATCTGTACTTGCTGAACCAATCGTTATAGTTAGTTCGCTTATTTCTTCGTCAAAATGTGTTGATAAGAAATTCTCATCATTAATTTTAATAGTAACTGTTTTTTCAGTAGATTCCTCGTTGGTCTCTTCACCTTCTGTTCCTTCTGTTTCTTCTACTTCTCTATACTCTTTACTAATTTCTCTCATTTTCTGTTTTCCATCTTTAGTAAATTCAATATCTAAATATACAGAAACTCCTGAATTAGTTGTATTGTATAATACTCTTGCACCTGCTAAATCATCGTTTGTCATTAATACTGTTCCGTCATTCGTATCTACTATTTCAAATTTTCCACTTGCCAATAAATCAGCTAGAATTGTATCTGTGTCTTCTGTATCTGCTAATTCGACAAAAATGTTTCCACTTTCTTCATCTAATCTTACTTCATAATCAGATATTCCTAAACTTTGTAGTCTTTCTAACATAATATCTTTTGACTTTTTATAATTTTCTTTTGTTTTAGCTTCTTCACTATTTTCTGGTACTTCCTCTTTTCTATATTGACTCTCATCAGCACCTTCTGGTATCTCGTCAACTTCATTGCCTTCTGAATCATATATTACTTCATGTACATGATCCCCAACTTTTAAAATAGCTACTCTTGAGCCTTCTAATTTTAATCCTAAATTATAATCTGGTATGCTGTTGTTGTATGCTACTAACTTCTTAACATATACCCCTCCAAAACTTATCACAATAATTAATGCCATTACTAATATAATTAGTGCGATTTTTAATTTCTTTTCCACTGCAATCAATCCTTTCAATTTATAATAATTTTGTATCATTAATAATAAGTTCAAACCATATTTTTAAATATTTTGCTGCAAATTTACTCATTATCATTCTATCTATAAATATTTCAAAATAATCTAATACTGGACATATTTCTGTATCAATCTTAATATCTAAAACTATTTTTCTCTTTTCTTTATCTAAAGTTAACTGTGCATCTGTCACTGCATAATTCACTTTATCATGCTTATCAAATGTTGCTATATTAGTTTTTACAACCCTGTTCCTGTGTACATCTGATTTATCCGCTAAAATCAGAGCTGCGGAGATGTCACTAACAGCTGTTCCAGTCGCTTCATCATGATTACCTATTGCGGTCATAATCTCCGTCCTTAACTGTGATTCCATTCCCATATCTTTTAAAATGTTATAAGCTAATATTGCTCCTGAGTGTGCATGATCTTGTCTATTTACGCAATTTCCAATATCATGTAAATATCCTGCTATTCTTGCTAATTCAACTCTTTCTGGCGGATAGCCTAGATCTTCTAAAATTTTCCCTGCTCTTTCTGAAACAATCGATGTATGTCTTATTGAATGTTCTGTATATCCTAAAACATTCAATTGCTTTTGTGAACCGCTTACTAAGGCTTGTACTTCTGGATTCTTCTTTACATCTTCAAGTGTTATCATATTACTAATAACCTTCCTTTCCAAATGTCAAGATTTCATTCGTATATTAACTATTGAATTTTATAATAAATAAAAAGAAATTTCAACCCTTTTGATTGAAATTTCTTTAATTATAAATTGCAATATTAAGTGTCCGCTTTTTTTGTACAATGTTGTGTTTTTTTATTTTATACTTGTAATGCTGATT
>CANQQQ010000042.1 GCA_947626025.1 uncultured Clostridia bacterium | reverse complement strand
AAATTTTCTTATCTTTTTGATTACATTTATTTAAAAATCCCCAATGTCCATACGGAAATTGGGGATTTTATTATTATTTTGAAAAGCATGGGTACAGTGCATGTAACCCTCTACTATTCGGTTATCTTTATCATTTCATTTTTTAAGTATTCTATTTCTTTTTGTGCTGTTTCTTCGTCTTTTGCTTTTATTCCAAAGTACATTTTTATTTTTGGTTCTGTCCCTGATGGACGTATACAGCACCAATTGTCATTTTCTAATTCATAATATAATACATTAGATTTTGGAAGTGTCGTTTCTTTTTCTTCTCCTGTTTTTAAATTTCTATATTTTTTTAATTCATAGTCATAAATTGATACTATATCATATTTTCCTATTGATTTTGGTGGATTATTTCTTATTTTTTCCATCATTTCTTTTATCTTTATTGCACCTTCTGCTCCTTTTATAGTTATTGTATATTGATCTTCTAAATAATATCCATATTTTTTATATATATTTTGCATTTGCTCATACACACTTATTCCTTTACTTTTATAAAAAGCTGCCAATTCGCAAATGGTCATTATTGCAACTATACCGTCTTTGTCTCTTACATGTGTTCCTACAATGCATCCAAAGCTTTCCTCAAATGAGAATAATATCTTATACTTATTTGTTACTTCATTTTCCCTCATTATTCTTGCCATGTTTTTAAATCCTGTTAGTGTCTTAAATAATTCTAATTTATATTCTTTACAAATTGCATCTGCTAAATTTGATGATACTATCGTTTTTAGCATTGCTCCATTTTCTGGCAATATATTTTTTTCTTTCATTTGTGAGAATAAGTATTCTGCCACTAATAGGCTTGTCATATTTCCATTAAATCTAGCATATTCTCCATTATTATCTTTTGCAAACATTCCTTCTCTATCTGCATCTGGATCATTTGCAAGTATTATGTCTGCATCAACTTTTTTTGCTAATTCTATTGCCATATTAAATGCATTAGGGTCTTCTGGGTTTGGAGATTTTACTGTTGGAAAGTCTCCATCTGCTTTCATTTGTTCTTCAACAGTATAAACTTTTTTGAATCCTAATTCTGCTAAAATTCTTGTTGCTAGTTTTGCACCTGTGCCATGTAAAGGTGTATAAACAATTTTTAAATTTTCTGCTTGTTCTTTTATTTCTTTTGAGTTTAATATATTTTTCTTTAATTCTTCTATATATTTGTCGTCTATTTCTTTTCCAATAACGTTATATAATCCTTGCTTTACAGCTTCATCCTTGTTCATAGTTACGATTTTTGAATAATCTGTGATTTTGTTTACTTCGTCAATAATTCCTTTGTCAATAGGTTCTACTATTTGTGCACCATCTTCCCAATATACTTTATATCCATTGTATTCTGGTGGATTATGGCTTGCTGTTATTACTATTCCTGAGATACATTTTAATTCTCTTACAGCAAATGATAATTCTGGTGTAGGTCTTAATTCATCAAAAATGTAAGTTTTAATTCCTTTTGCATTTAATATTAAAGCTATTTCTTCACTAAATTCTTTTGACATATGTCTACAGTCATATGCTATTGCAACTCCTCTATCTTGTCCGTTATTTTTTATGATGAATTCTGCAAGTCCTAATGTTGCCATTCCTACAGTATACTTATTCATTCTGTTTGTTCCGTTTCCAACAATACCTCTTAATCCTGCAGTTCCAAATTCTAGGTTTTTATAAAATCTGTCTTCTATTTCTTTTTCATCATTTTTAATACTTTCTAAGTCTTTTTTTACTTCTTCATCAATGTATGGATTGTTTAACCATTCTTCATATCTTTTTTTATAATCCATATTTTCCTCCTTATAATTAAAAATTATTTACCTTTAATGAATGTAAAGGCTTTATGCTCCTACATTAGCAGAATTTTATTTTAGATAAAAAGCACGGTAAAATGTTCCGTGCCCTTAAATTATATATCTAATCCTTTTAAGAATTTTATAAATTGATCTCTTAACTCTGGTCTATTTAGAGTTTCATCTACAGCTGCCATCACAAATCCTAGTTTGTCTCCAGAATCAAATCTTTTACTTTTGTAATCATATGCATAAACTCCTTCTTTTGTATCTACCATTGCATTATATGCATCTGTTACTTGTATTTCTCCACCTTGACCTGGCTTTATTTTCTCTAAATATTTAAATATTTGTGGCATTAGGACATGTCTATCAGAAATTGCTAGATTGGATTTTGTTTCTGAAATCTGTGGTTTTTCTTGTAATTTTTCTGCTTTATATAATCCATCAGATATTTGTACTCCTGAAACATTTCCATATCTAGGTACATCTTTCCAATCTACTTTTTCTACACCTATAACAGATCCTCCGCATTCTTCATGTTTTTCAATAATTTCTTTTAAACATGGCTTTTCTCCATGAAATACAACATCTCCATAAAGAATTGCAAATGGCTCATTTCCTATAATATCTTTTGCCTGATATATTGCATGACCTAGTCCTTTTGCTCCACCATTTTGTTCAATAAAGTGCAATTTTGCACCATGTGATAAGTTTGTAACTAATGGCAAAAATTTTTCTTTATTTCTTTCGATTAAAAATCTTTTTAATTCGTCATCTTCTTCAAAATAGTCTTGAACGACTTCTTTTTTTCTACCTATTACCATTACTATTTCTTCAATTCCTGAAGCAACCGCTTCATCAATTATGTATTGAATAATTGGTTTATCTAATATTGTCAACATGCATTTAGGAACTGATTTACATGCTGGTAAAAATCTTGTAGCAAATCCGGCTATTGGTATAACAGCTTTTCTTACGCTCATTTTCACTCCTCCTGTCTTGTTGTTATATTTTAGTTTTCACGCTATGATATCGTATACCAATTTTCGTAATTTGTCAACAATATTTTCCATCATATTACATATTATTACAAATTATCTTATTATTATATTTTCTTGTGCCATTTTTAATTTAAATTGCTTCTTTTCTATGACCTTCAAACATTTCTTCTACAGGATATTCTCCAGATGTATTAATAATGTTATTGTGTTCATTTAAAATGTTGTTTATATTACTATTAAATTCAGATATCTCATAGCAATTAATTATATTAATATTTATTCCTTCTAGTTTTTCAATATTCATATCTAACCAATATTCAATATTTTTATTTACTTTGTCTATTTGTTTTTTAGTTCCGTTTATTATTATTTCTATATCATTATTATTTTTTATTATATTTTCCATATAATCTTTTATATAATCAAAATCGTTTTCTTCTACATTTTCCCATCTAATGTTTAATATTTTTGCTTTTGTTATATCGTTTATGTTTAATTTTGAAATAAGTTCTTTTAATTCTCTTTTTATATTCTTATTTAGTATTGTATCAATTTTTACACCTTTCTCTATTTTTGTAACTATATGTGGTAATAACATTGTTGCCATATGATATTCACTTACATAAAATCCACATGTCTTTCTTATTGAATTTCTAAAAATCATTATAACCCCTCCTATGTTTTACTGGTAAATTTTACCATCTGTTTTTTTATCAGTCAATAGTTTATTCATTTTTTCGTGCGCCTCTTTTCGACATTTCCGTAAGTTTCTTTCTATTTTGCGATGTTTAGTTCTATATTATTTTAATAAGTTCTCTTTTTTTGTTTGTTATACTATTTTATAAAATAACCCTCTAGTTAAATGTTTACTAAAGTAAAAATTTATATAAATGTATAAAATTTCTTTTTATGGTAATAATGTGGGTATACAATGATTTACATATCATGAAAATTATGATTATTTGATAGAGAGGAATGATTTTATGAAAAAAAATATTAATATAGTTTTATTTGTTTTGTTTTTATTCTTTATCTTTATATTTATTTGTGCAAATTCTTATACATCTGCTGTATCTTCAAATATTTCTTCTTCTGTTTTTAGATTGCATGTAATAGCTAATAGTGATTCTGAAGAAGATCAAAATTTAAAATATATTGTTAGAGATAATGTTTTAAAATATATGAATACATTATTATGTGATAATGTATATTCAAAAGAGGAAACTGTTAAGATTATTTCTGATAATTTAGATAATTTCAAAAGTGTAGCTCAAAATACAGTTTATGAAAATGGTTATGACTATAATGTTTCTGTTGAAATAGGGAATTTTTCATTCCCTACAAAAAATTATGGAGATATATCATTACCTGCTGGATATTATGATGCTTTAAGAATTTCTATTGGAAATGCTGAAGGTAGAAATTGGTGGTGTGTAATGTTTCCTCCCCTATGTTTTGTAGATGTTACTTCTGGTATTGTTCCTGAAGATTCAAAAGTTACTTTGGAGGAAAATCTTTCTACTGAAGAATATGACTTGATTTCAAATGATTCTCCAGAGTTTAAAGTTAAATTTAAATTCATAGAGTTTTTTGAAAATATTAAAAATACAATAGCAAAGAAATAATAATAATGAACTTTTTTACCCCTATCAAAATTTGAGTAAAAAAGTTCATTTATCTATTCAAATTCCATGAAATCTGTTTTTTTAGCTCTGTTAAGAATAATGCTTACTTCTGCCGAACTCATTGCTAATTTTTCACCAATATTAGTATTATCCATTCCTTTATTCTTCAACTCTTGTATCCTAGGAAGTAACTCTACTTTTCTTATCCAGCTGTTATATTCAACTAATGGCTTGTAAAAGTTTGTATTTCTTAACACATCCATTAATTCTATTGTCATTTTCTCCGCTGATTTTATTCCTCCTTTTTTATTTGCATCTGAAATAAGAAATTTTATACAGTCCTTGTTGGCAATCTCAGGATAACTATATATAGTATCTAAAACAATTTGTATATCGTTTTCAGGTATTTCAGCATTTAATTCGTGTAATTTCATTAATATATCAATAAATTTCTTTCTTCCGTCTATAGATATATTTTCCTCTCCATCTAATTCCAATTTGTCTTCTTTTTTTGCTACTTTTCTATATGCTTTATATTCTTGTTGAAATCCTTTTATCTTTCTTTTACGTTGTTTTTCTTTCTCTTCCTCAATTTCCTTTTCTTTTTTTAATTCCTTTTCTCGTTGTTTTTGTTCTTTTTCTATTCTTTCTTGTTCCTTTTTTTCGATTTTTTGTCTAGCTAATTCCTCTTTTGCTTCTCTTGCCTCTCTTAAACGCTTGAATCTTGCTATTTGCTTTTTAGTAAACCATATATTATCAGCTACTGCTAATCCTCTTAAATTGTTTAAATATGAAAGACTATACCCCATCTCCTTTGATATTTCTTTATTATTATATCCCTTTTTTATATACTCTCTATATTGAGATACTTGATCTTTTATTCTAATCTGATTTTCTCTTTCTTTTTCTTGTTTTTTTATTTCTTCAATTTCATTTAGTTCTTCTGATGTAAACCATGTATTATTTTGTATACTCTCTTTTTTGAGATTATATATGTATCGGACGCTAAATGCCATAAGTTGTGCAGCTTCCTCCATAGTTTTTCCGCTTCTTAGATATCCTTTTAATTGATTTGCATACTCTTGATGTACCTTTTGTGTTTCTTCTTTCCTTGCCTTATATCTTTCTTTTAACTCTTCCTGTCTTTTTCGTTTTTCTTCCTCTAATTTTTTAGTTAATGCTATTTTCTCCTCTTCTGATAACTTTTCAAGAGCTATTCTTGCTTCTTCTGCTTCCCTTTCTTTTCTTTTTAATTCAAATTCTTGTAATTCTTCTTCTGTATACCAACCATTTTCTTTAATATATTGTTTTCTTATTTTTGTAAGTGACGCATAATTATATTCTGTAATAAAATCCATCATTTCATTTAACATATAACCTAATTCAGTATATTCTTTTATTTTTTTTATTACTGCTTCGTGTTTGGCTTCAAGAACTTTATCTTGCCTTTCCTGCATAGCTTTTTTTGCTTCTTCATCAGATATTATTCCCTTTGCTATTAATTGCCTTTTTTGAAATAAAACTTTATTTATCGTCAAGCTTTTTGTTTCGTCACTATTAACAATTTCTAGTGGAGTATATCCTTCTCTTACTTTGTCTAATATAAATTGTATTTGTTCATCTGGCAATAGTACTGCATTTATATTCATTGCTTTTCGTTTACTATTTATTTTATTTTCATTTATTTGCTCCTGCGTTATTAGACCTTTCTCAACAAGTTCTTTTATCATTGGTGTAAATTCATTATAAGTAAATTCTGGCTTTAATGCCTTCATTTCTCTAATAGATATTCCACTTTTTACTGAGTCTACAATAAATTGTAAGTCCTCTTGTTTTTTATTTTCTCTTGCTTCGTTTATTTCTTCTGATGTGATTATTTTTCTTTTTTTAATGTCTCTAATGTAGATATTAAACTCATAAGGAGATATATCCAATTTGTTTCGTATAGCATTATTTTTCCAACCTTTTCTTAAGTATTGGACTATTTCGTCTCTTTTAGAAATATATTCTGGATCATTTTTATCTATTACATCTTTATCTGATTGATCACTGGCTCTTCTTATTTCATCTTTTTTAATTCTTCCATCTTCTATTAAAGCTTTTATATATCTATCAACTGTAGTTATATTTGAACCGAGCTCTTTAGCAATTTGTGTTTTTGTGTGTTGTTGCTTTACTAATTCAAAAGTCTTTTCCATTTTTTGCATAGACTGGTCGTGTCGACTTTCTTCCTTTTCTGTGCTTCTTTGTTTTCTAACTCTTGTTTTATTTAGGCCTTGAGCTGGTGGATTTTCTTGAAGGTACTTTTCTAAAGCTATTTCGATTTCTTCTTGTGTTATTAAATTCTCTGCAATTAAAGTGTTTTTTATCTTATTAATATATGTTTTTGTGTATCCCAAATTTGCAAGCATTCTACGCATAGGAATACCTGCTTTAAATAAACTTAAAATCAATTGCCTATCTTTTTCATATTCTTCTGGTGTATGAATTCTTCTTGGCTTTTTCATAAAATTTTCCCTTCAATGTTATAAATCTCATTTTTATATTTTTACATATTTATATCATAAAATCGGAGTTTTTGCAATTTATGTTAAGTTGTTTTGTATTGTTCATTCATCTTTTAATTCTACTACAGTTACTCCCATTTCTCCTTCTCCAAATGTTCCATTTCTAAATCCTTTTACATGTGGATGCTTTTTTAAGTATTCTTGTATTCCGCTTCTTAACCTTCCTGTTCCTCTTCCATGCACTATTCTTGTGGTTTTCATACTTGTCATACTACATTCATCTAAATATTTGTCTATGATAGGTAGAGCTTCATCTACTGTTAATCCTATAACATTTATTTCTGTAGGGACATTGTTTTTTATATTTATTTCTTTTCTATTTATTTTTACTGTTTTATCTTCTTTAGGGTTATCTTTTTTTATAAAAATATCTTCAATATGAAAGTCTGTTTTTGCCATTCCTATTTGCACTCTAACTTTGTTTGATTTGTTTGGTAGTTTTAAAACTGTTCCTTCTTGGTTTATGCTTCCAATAAAAACTTTCATACCAATTTTTATATCTTCTGGTTTTGTATCTGATTTTACTTTATTTTTTTCTATCTTTAATTCTTTTATCTCATTATTTAATTCATTTTTTATTTGGTTCATTTTATCTTTATCTTCTAATTCTGATATTTTTTTGATAATATCCTCTGCTTCGTCTTTTGCATTTAATAATATTTTCCTTGCCTGATACGTTGCATCATCTATAATTTTTTTTGCTTGTAATTCTAATTCTGTGTTGTCTTTTTCTAAATTTTTCTTTAGTTTTTCTATTTCTTCTGAATCTTTTTGTATTTTTTCTTTCTCTTTTTCTATAAATATTTTATCATCATATATTTCTTTTAATACATCTTCTATATTAATGCTTTTTTCCTCAGTTAGCTCTTTTGCTCTATTTAATATATGTTCCTCTAATCCTAAACGTCTACTTATTGCAAAAGCATTACTTCTTCCTGGAACTCCCATTAATATTTTATAAGTTGGTCTCATGTTTTCAACATCAAATTCAGAACTAGCATTTTCAAAATTATCAGTAACTATTGCATAGTTTTTTATTTCTGAATAGTGTGTTGTTATAATATTTATTGAATTTCTTGCATTTAATTCTTCTAATATACTTATTGCTAAATTTGCTCCTTCTTGTGGATCTGTGCCTGAACATAATTCATCTAATAATATTAGACTATTTTCTGTAGATTTTTTCATCATATCTACTATATTTATCATGTGTGATGAAAATGTACTTAATGAGTCTGCTATACTTTGTTCATCTCCTATGTCTGCAAAAATGTTATCAAATACATATATACAACTTTTTTCTTTTGCTGGTATATATAACCCACTCATTCCCATGCATGATAATAATCCTATTGTTTTTAGTGTTACTGTTTTTCCTCCAGTATTTGGTCCAGTTATTACTAATGTGTTGTATTTTTCACCAATTTCTACATCTACTGGTACTACTTTATCTTTATCTATCAACGGATGTCTTGCTTTATTTAATCTTACTATTTTTTTATCATTTATAATTGGTGCTACTCCAGAAATTGCTATACCAAATTTTGCTTTTGCAAATATAAAATCTAATTTTCCAATTATCTTAACGTTTGAGTCTATTTCTCTTGTTATCCCCATAAATAATTCTGATAGTTCTTGCTGTATTCTTAAAATTTCATTTGTTTCTTCTAATTTTAATGTGTTTATTCTATTATTCATTTCAAATACAGGTAATGGTTCTACAAATACTGTTGCTCCACTAGATGATATATCATGTACAAATCCTTTTACTTCATTTCTATATTCTTGTTTTACTGGAATAACATATCTGCCGTTTCTAATTGTTATAAATGCTTCTTGTAAATATTTTGAGTGTAAATAATTATTTAATTTATTTTTTATTTCATTTTGAATTTGTTTTATATTCTTTCTAATTATATATAATTTTTTTGATGCATGATCATCTATTGTGTTTTCATCTATAATTGATTTAAATATTTTATCTTCTGTTGCAAAATTTGTATAAATATCAAAGAAATAATTTCTTAATTTATTTACATCTATATTTTCTACTTCAGAAATTTTTTCATAATATTCTTTTAATTCTCTAGACATTTTTAATATATTAGCTAATTCAAGTAGTTGCTTTATTGATAAAGTTCCTCCAGTTTCTAATGTTCTTAAATGTATATTTATATTGTCCATTTCTCCTAGAGGTATTCCCCCTATTCTATGAATTAATACATCTGCTTCAATTGTTTCTTTTAGGGTTCTTTGTACCTCATTTTTATTAGTACATGGTCTTAAGCTTTTTACCATTTCTTTCCCTATGTATGTTAATGCATATTGATCTAACATTTGTAAAACTTTATTAAATTCTAATTTATCTAAATATTTCTGTTCCATTTTCTCCTCATCTTTTATAATTTGCATTTTTACTTTAAATAATATACTATATTTTTTGCAAAAAATCAATGATTATGTAAGTATAGACACCCTCTGTTATAAATATTTCTATAATATTTTGTTAAATCGTTAAATCTATTGTAAAAAAAAATTTTTTATGTTATATTGTTCTTGCCTATAATTAATTTTTCTTTAGGGGGGATTTACTTGGAAAAGTTTGTTATAAATGGTAAAACTAATCTTAAAGGCGAAGTTACTATTAGTGGTGCAAAAAATGCTGCAGTTGCAATTTTACCTGCGACTTTGCTAGTTAATGGAATTTGTACTATCGAAAATTTGCCTAATATTAGTGATATTAATATATATTGTGATATTTTAAAGACTTTGGGCGTAAAAATTACACAAACTAATCCTAATACAGTTATTGTTGATACACGTTATGTAAGTTGTATTGATGCCCCATTAGAAATGACTGGAAAGTTTAGAGCTTCATATTATTTAATTGGTGCTCTTTTAGGAAGATGTGGCAGGGCTGTAGTTGGTATGCCTGGTGGTTGTAAACTTGGTGCTCGTCCAATAGATCAACATGCAAAGGCTTTTGAAGCACTTGGTGCTACTGTTGAAATTGGACAAGGAAAAATCATGGCAACAACTGATCATCTTGTCGGTGGATCTATTTACTTAGATACAGTTTCCGTAGGTGCAACTATTAATGCCATTCTTGCTTCTGTTTTAGCAGATGGTACAACTACTATAGAGAATGTTGCTAAAGAACCTCATGTAGTAGATGTTGCAAATTTTTTAAATACTATGGGCGCTGATATTCACGGCGCAGGTACTGATATAATAAAAATCAATGGAGTTAAAGAACTCCATGGTGGTACATATTCTATAGTTCCAGATCAAATTGAAGCAGGTACTTTTATGCTCGCTGCTGTTGCTACTAGAGGAGATATTACAATTAAAAATTGTATAACTAAGCATTTGGATCCTTTATCTGCAAAGCTTAAAGAAATGGGTGCTAATATTGAGGAAATTAGTGGAGATACTATTAGAGTTTGGTGTAATGAACGTCCTAAAAATGTTGATATAAAAACTCTTCCATATCCAGGATTTCCTACTGATTTACAATCTCCTATGGGTGTAGTTTTATCTACTGCAGAAGGAACTAGTATGATATCTGAAACTATATGGGAGTCACGTTTTCAATATACTGCAGAATTAAATAAAATGGGAGCTAAAATTAATGTTCAAGGTAAAGTTGCCTTTTTTGAAGGTGTTAATGATTTATATGGTTCTATTGTTTCTGCTTCAGATTTAAGGGCTGGTGCAGCGCTTGTAATAGCTGGAATTTCAGCAAATGGAACAACGGAAGTTCACAATATAGAATATATTGATCGTGGTTATGAAAAATTAGAGGAAAAACTTAGAGCTCTTGGTGCTGATATACAAAGAGTAAAGGAATAGTGTGCTCGAAAGGAATGATATTTTCATGTTAAAATTTTGTAGCTTATATAGTGGTAGTTCTGGTAATAGTTTATTTATTGAAAATAACGATACAAAAATATTAGTTGATGCTGGGGTTAGTTGCAAAAAAATTATAGATGCTTTGGATCATATAAATATTAATCCTTCTGATATAGATGCAATATTAGTAACTCATGAGCATACTGATCATATTCAAAGTGTTGGAACTTTTTCTAAAAAATTTGATATTCCTGTTTATGCAAATGAAAAAACTTGGAATGCAATTCCTAAAGAAATAGAAAAAATCGGAGAAAAAAATATTTGTACTTTTAAAACAGCAGAGGATTTTGTTATTGGTAATTTAGTAATTCATCCTTTTAAAACACCTCACGATGCTGTAGAGTCTTGTGGATTTACTGTTTCTGATGGAAAAACAAAAATGAGTATTGCTACTGATTTAGGACATGTGACACCTGAAATAAATAATTGTTTAAAAGGAAGTAAATTTATTTTATTAGAATCTAATTATGAACCTGAAGTTTTAAGAATTTGTTCTTATCCAAGTTCATTGAAAAGTCGAATTTCTGGTCCTAATGGACATCTTTCAAATAATCTAGCAGGTCAAACAATTTCTAGTCTTATTGAGAGCGGTCTTGCTACTGTAATGTTAGGTCATTTGAGCAAAGAAAGTAATTTCCCAGAAATGGCTTATGAAACAGTACTAAGTGAATTGGAAGCGAGAAAGTTCAAACGTGGAACTATAGATTTATCTGTGGCTAGTCGTTTTGAACCAAGTAATTTAATAGAAATAAAATGACAACCTATCTGGTCGTCATTTTTTTATTGAAATTCAAAAGCCAAGAAATATCAGTATATTCTTCTATTTATTGTAAATAATATTATTAATATTATTTAAAGGATGTGTTTTTATGAATTCTATCTGGATTGATACTGTTCCTGAGATTTTAGCTAAACATCAAAATTTAGATACTGATATTTCATGTGATGTAGCTATTATTGGAGGAGGGCTTACTGGACTTACTTGTGCTTATTATCTAAGTAAAAAAGGGCTAAAAGTTGCTGTTTTAGAAAAAGATTCTCTTATGTCTAAGACTAGTGGGAATACTACTGCAAAAATTACTGCCCAACATGGTCTTTTTTATAAATATTTAATTGATTCTTTTGGTGTAGAAACTGCAAAAGATTACTTAACTTGTAATTTAAATGCAATAACTAATATAAAAAAGATTATCGATGATGAGCATATTGATTGTGATTTTGAATATCAAAATTCATATGTTTTTACTAAATCTAATTCATATATTCAAGATATAAAAGATGAAGTTAAAGCAACTCATATGTTAGGAATTGATTCTAAATTATTAACAAAAATTCCTCTTCCTATAAGTAATGTTCTATGTGCAATAGAATTCCCTAATCAGGCTCAATTCAACCCTAGAAAATATGCCATCGGATTATGCAATTCTATATTAAATAACCATGGTTCTATATTTGAAAATTCTAAGGTTACTAATATTGAGAAAATAAAAGATAGTTATTCTACTTCTGTTGGTGAACATATAGTTCAATCTAATTATGTTATACTAGCAACACGTTATCCTTTCATAAATGCACCTGGTTTTTATTTTTTGAAAATGTACCAGACATTATCGTACTGTGCATCTTTTGAACTTTCAGGTAATATTTTCCCTGGTATGTATATTAATGCAGAAAATCCTACTCTTTCTGCTAGAATTGCAAAATATAATGATAAGGATGTTTTATTACTTTCTGGATGTAGTCATAAAGTCGGTAAACCTTCAGGCGTCTCTGATCCTTATTCAACTTTAACAACTTTTGCACATTCAATAGATTCTGATAGTAAATTAATTTCTAAATGGGTAACTGAAGATAGTGTTTCTTTAGATAAATTACCTTATATAGGTAAATTTTCTACTTTTATGCCTAATATGTATATTGCTTCTGGATTTAAAAAATGGGGTATGACTCTTTCTAATGTTGCTTCTAATATAATAGTAGATCAGATTTTAGGAAATGATAATGAATATGCTAATATTTTTGATTCTACTAGATTACATCCTATACAGAATAAAGAAGAAATGGGAAATATGATAAAAGAGGCAACTTCTTCTATCGTTATTAAAAAGTTCAATCTTCCTAATGCAACAATTCAAAGTTTGGCTAATAATGAAGGTAAAATCATTGAATTTGAAGGAACAAAGGTTGGAGTATACAAAGATAAATGTGGCAATATTTATAAAATAAAACCAATTTGCCCTCATTTAGGTTGTGAATTGTCTTGGAACCCAGTTAATAAAACGTGGGATTGTCCTTGTCATGGTTCTAGATTTGATTATACTGGTAAATTACTATATGGACCTTCTTTACACGATTTAACTATATTATAACTAATAAATTTTGTCCTACTTTTTATTTATATATTAATTTTGAAATCTAATAGTAGTTATAGATTTTTATCAAATCGGACTCTTAGCGAATTTAATTAATAGAAAAAACACTCTATTCAATATATGAATTTGGTGTTTTTTTATTAATTTTAAAATTTCTCATATTCTCACTTACAATGTATTTAATAGTATTGATAATCATTTATTTTTGTGCTATTATACTATTAATATATTTTAATTTGAAAATGAGTGGTAGTTTTTTATTTTACTATACTATTCTTTTTCATATTTAACTTTAGTTTAGAAAGGAATGATTTGTAAAAATGGATAATGAAAATTGTTTAAATGATGTAGTGCATCCTTTATCAAAAAAAATTGAAATTATACAATGGATATTATTAAGTATTTTAATATTTTTAGTTCCTATGATAATTCCAAAATTACTCAATACAATATTTGGTGTAAATAGTTGGATAGCAACTCATTCACAGTATGTAGTAGGTACAATAGTAAATACAGTATTGATTACAACAGCAATAAATGTAAAAGGATTTAAACAAATAGCAGGATTAATTACTTTGCCAAGTATCTCAGCTATTGGAAGTGGATTAATATTTAAATCTGCTAGTATCTATACAGTATACATGATACCAGCAATATGGATTGGAAATTTCTTATTTGTTTATTTATACAAAAAACTATTTGTACAAAAAAATTTGAATTACTTTTTAACTTCTGTTATTTCAATATTAGTAAAGGTATTAATCATTTATTCTTTCTTTAGGGTTCTTGCTTTAATATTAAATATTCCTAATGTAATGTTTATTGCATTAAACTTATCAATGGGAATAAATCAACTTATTACTGCAATTATTGCAAGCATAATCGGATTTGGAATTAATTTAACATATAAAAATATAAAAAATGAAAATTTATAAAAAATAAAAAAATATTAATTAATTTATTAATTAATATTTTTTTATTTACAGACTGTTGACAAAGTATTTTTGTTAAAAGTCTTTCTTTTTAATAAAAAATGTTGTAAAATAAACTTGTCCATAGA
>CANQQQ010000041.1 GCA_947626025.1 uncultured Clostridia bacterium | reverse complement strand
GCCATAGCTTAATTTTAACCAACCTCCAGCTCTTACCCTTAAATTTCCAGAAAATACCAATTGATTTTTACGCAATGTCTATTGACAGCCGGCCTATTTGTTGATCTTGCACAAAAACGGCCGGGGCAATTTGTGCAAAGTGACGAAAATAAATTTTTTTCAAAAAACACTTGACCTTATCTTTAAGCTGTGGTATAATCTATCATGTAAGGAGGGTAAACGAACTGAATACTTAATAGAGATGCTCAAGGAGGTTAAGGAGCAAAGTCTCTATTCCAGTTCTTTATCATCTGTGCACCTTGACAATTAGTAGCTCTATTGAGCGTTAACATTAACTCAAAACAAAGGAGATAATAACAATGGCTAACATGATTACTCGCACCTTTACGGGCTGGAACGTTAAGTTCATGACCATTTCGGATGAGGGCTCTGTCCGCATGGTTAGCAAGTTCTATATGACCTCTGACAAGGAGAAGGCCATCAAGAAGGCTACTGCTGAGATGGCTGGAATCGGCATCTTTAAGGGGGCTGAGATGGTGGAGGAGCTCCGCGGGATGAGTGTAGATGACTTCTATGCGATGAGCGTCCCTGTAACGCGCCCGGCCTCTCAGCAAAAGGGCTATGTCAGCCCTAAAAAGAAGGAGGTGATGGAGGATGAGTATGACGGGCAGTGAGTTCAAGCTGATTCGCTCAGCTACTAAGCTTGACGCCATGACAGGCGTCAAGCTTAGTGACACGGAGTTTTTAGCTACCGTCTGCATTGCAGATGCGGCTAAACGCTACTGGTCGGCTGTACCTGAGGCGCCCAGCTCTTTGGTTAAGCGTCTATGCCTTAATGAGTCCGAGGCCGTGATAAAAATTGGCAAGATGCTTGACGATTATGAGCAATTAAACGTCAGGTATGCGCTTGAAGCCTTGTATGAGTTAGAGCTGGTCCAAGATATGCTCTATGATTATGAGGGCTACAAGCTGGAGGAAAACTAACCGGAGGACTTAACATGAAATGGTTATGGCTTTTAGCCATGATGTTCATGTTGTCTTTAGCTGGCACAGCATTGTTCATGATGTCAATAACCGTGCTTAAAGACATCATGAACAAGCTGTGTAGGCGCTTATTAGTAAGCGCTTTGCGTCAAGAATATGAGCATGCCAGAAGCTTAGGATTAAGTGAGTCCGAGCTGTTAAACTGGCGGAGTCTGCTAGAGACAGCTGAAGTCATGTACAGTGGCCTCTAAAATGAGGTCACTGTACAGCTAAGCTTAGCTTGTTTCTACGCTTTTGGCTACGCTTGTATTTGCTACGCTTAACGTAGCTAATATATTAAGGAGGAAACTACAATGGACGAAAACAACAACGCTTTGATGGTTCAGACGGACGACGGAATGCTGGTTAACGACTTTGACGTGACCGGCCTTCTGAATCCGCAGGTGAACATGGTTAAGCTGGTGGCTCCCGGCTTCGAAATGGATGACGCTGACATGTTTAACGCTATCCAGAGCCCCGGCTCCACTGTAAACGACAATATCGGGAAGGTTATCAACCTGTCCGGCGTTGTGGTTCACAGCGTTACGCTGGTTAACAGCGAGACTGGAGAGGTCAACGTGGCTCCGCGGATTATCCTTATGGATAAGGGCGGACAGAGCTATGTGAGCGTGAGCAAGACGCTGTTTAACAGCCTGAAGAACTTGTTCGCGTTCTACAGGACGCCGGACAGGTGGCCTGAAGGCGGAATTCCGGTTAAGCTGAAGCAGGTCACCAAGGGCACTAAGCGCTTCTTCTCGCTGGAGATTGTGAAGGGCTGAGTGCCTTATGGCTAAGGCGAAGCGAAACAGGCCTATTAAGCCAGAGATTCAGAAGGCTAAATCGGCGCTTCGCTCGCGAATGTACAGGTACAATAAGAAGCTAAGGGCGCAGGGTGTAGATTCGAGGCTGGAAGCGCATATCTCGCTGGCAGGAATAAGGACCAAGAGGGACTTAGAGAGGGCCACTAAGAGGTTTGAGCGTCTAGCCTCGGATACACCGGTTAAGAATGCCAAGGGCTTATGGGTAACTACAAGCGAGCAGAAGAAGTTTGAGCGGACCCAGAAGGCCGCTAATCAGCGAATCAGAAGGGCAGCTAAGGAGAGACAGAAGGAGAAGTTAGCTATAGACGCAAAGTTCGGTAAACAGCCTCCGCCAAAGAGCGTTCAGAGGCAGATGCTGAATCCGGCTACGTTTAAGCGTGACATCAACTCCTTCGATAATCTTCAGGCGCTGCTTGACTACGAGGAGAGGATGAGTAAGGCTAAGGGTCCGCAAGGGCTTAATCCTGAGGAGCTGAAAGAAGCTCTGCTTAAGGCCATACGGGGAGAGGTGTTCGTGATGGAGGCCTCTTCTAGGTTTAGGGGTGGTGTCAACAACCCCTTAGCCACGTTTATTGACAAGGAGTTAACCCCGCAGGAGGTTCAGCATCTGTTCGGAGACAAGCTTAGCTTTGAGTTTGTTTACGGACCTGAGCGTGGCTTGGTAAAAGAGTATGAGATAATCCACCAGATACTTAGCGGAGGAGAGTATCCTGAGCTTAAGGCTAAGTGGGACGAGAGCTATGAAGAAGGGTATGAGAAGTACATTCAGGACGAGCTTGCCGGCGTAACTGAAATCGCATATGACGATGAGGGTAAGCCCTATGATCCTTATCAGAAGGTGCGGGCGCAGGCTAAGATGAAGCCTCTGGATGTAGCGGCTGAGATGGAGCGGAGGAAACGGTTATGATGGTAATGGTGATAGAGATAATACTATGGGTTGTTGTGATATTAGCTTTAATATCCGAATCGGGGCATGGCGAAAGTCATGCCCCTTCTAAAGAGGTGACCCATGTGGACGCATACAGCGCGGATTTTGAGACATTAACCACGGCGCCTACTCGGGTCTGGTTATGGGCAATATGTCCAGTTGATGATAAGGACAGGATGACTTATGGAGACAGTGTTGAAGGGTTTATTGAAGAGCTGAATAAGAAGAAGTATAACAAGAGCAAGGTCTATTTTCATAACCTTGCTTTTGATGGGACGTTTCTTGTGTCTGCGCTGCTTAATGATAACAGGTTTACTCAGCTTCCAAGTGGAAGCAAGCTTGAGCCTTATACGTTTAACACACTTATATCAAGGTTAGGCCAATGGTATCAGATAAAGATAAGGTTTCAGAGGAATACCGTAACCATACAGGACAGTCTTAAGAAACTTCCATTCAGTGTTAAGGCGTTAAGCAAGGCTTTTGACTTACCCATGACCAAGGGAGAGATTGACTACAGTCTGGACAGGCCAGAAGGGTATAAGGCCACCGATGAAGAACTGGATTACATTTCAAGAGATATAGGAATTGTAGCTGAAGCGTTAAAAATACAGTTCTCTCAGGGATTAACAGGAATGACAATAGGGGCTGACGCTTTAAGCGAGTTTAAGACCCTTAATGGTCATTTCAGGTCAGTTTATCCTAAACTGTCTGAAGAGGTAGACACGTTCTGCAGGAAGGCTTACAGAGGCGGCTACTGCTATGTTAATCCTAAATATCAGGCTATCCCTCTTGAAAGGCAGGGATTGGTTTATGATGTAAACAGCATGTACCCATGGGCTATGCATGAGAAGCGATTACCATATGGCACTCCGGTTTACTTTACTGGAGAATATATTGAGAATGATGATTATCCGCTGTATATCTGTCATGTGCTGACGAATTTCAGACTTAAGGACGGATGCCTTCCTACTGTTCAGGTTAAACACGACCTGCGTTTTCCTGCAAGGCAGTATGTTCGTGACAGTCAAGGATTTGTAGAGCTGTGGCTGACAAGCGTGGATTTTGAGTTATTCTTAATGAACTATCACGTGTACGAGCTTCAGTGGATAGATGGCTATATGTTTAGGGCATCTGACAATGCCTTCAAGGGATATGTGGATAAGTGGATGAAGGTAAAGGAAGAGAACACCGGAGCATTAAGGACTCTGGCGAAGTTAATGCTTAACAATCTGTACGGCAAATTTGCGAAGAATCCTGATACTACTGGAAAACACCCAGAGATGGTTAATGGTGTGATTCATCTTGTGCAGAATCCTCCCGAGACATCTGACACTAACTATATTCCTGTTGCCTGCTTTATTACTGCGTGGGCAAGGTGGAATCTGATAAGGTCAGCTCTTGTATGTGGAGACAGGTTCTGCTACTGCGACACTGACAGCATACACATCTTAGGCTTAGAACCTGTTCCCGGTCTGGAAGTGCACCAGACTAAGTTAGGGGCATGGAAGTGTGAGCTTCAGTTTGAGAGGGCGAAGTACCTTCATACTAAGTGCTATGTGGAGGAATACTTAGAGAAAGACGAAAGTCTCGGCACTTCAGTGCCGAGATTAAAGGTAACTGTCTCAGGCCTTCCTCTTGATGCTCGTGAAGGAATAACCTTCGACAACTTCAAGCCCGGAGCTGAATACTCCGGAAAGCTCTTAAAGAAAAACGTGGAAGGCGGCGTGATTCTGGTCCCTGCCACCTTTAAGATTAAGGAATTCGACATTCCCGAGGACCACGGGAAGAGCGTATTAGAGGAGGAACCAATATGACCTATTCAGTAGGAAAGCGGCCGGGTGACCGCAGGAGCCTTGTGTGCGGAGGCTTAACGCCAATGGCGGCGATGGAGCTCTGCTTAAGCATGAACCTGTACACGGTGTATGACGAGAACAACCGTGTCATCTTTCCGACGCCTGATCTTCTGGATAAGATGTCCAAGCTCGTCGTGGAGGGAATCCATGAAGGCCAGTAAGAGCGTTAAGGGAATGCTTGAGATTAACCGCTTTCTCAAGCACGTCCGTAACTATGGGCCCGAGTGCGTAGAGAAGGACTATCTGGACTTAACCTGCATGTGGCTGAGCGGCTATGTGCATGGCGGTCTGTATCTGGATAAGGAAGCAGTAAAGGACTACTACAGGGTAATGTGGCGTGCCACGAACATGCTGGAACAGTGGTACACGTCCAGCCTTAAGCCTGACCCCTTATTTGACCTCGGCCCCATCCGCGAGTACATTAAGAAGCACATCTAAGTCCACCGCCCCATATCACATACCTTAAAGGTAAGTGATATGGGGCGGTTTCCATATGATTACGGGCAACTTAAGGGCGGCTCGACAACTTCCCACCAATGGGCCCCTTCCGGGGCAGTCCTCCCACTGGATCTCCCTTGTCTGATAGCCCGGTCATACCACCTTAAGAAGGTCGTACATATTGTTCTTAATGGTAAGGTTCTCGAACATCACAAGGCCATTGTCGAAGGCCCAGCGAAGCTGTTTAATGTTTGGGTGGTTTCTCATCTGTTTGCAGAAGATAAGGTTAGGACCATGGGAATCCGTATCAAAAGCAAACACACGAAGGGAAGACGGGTCTGATTTGGAGCAGATATAGTAAACGCCCGCGTCTCTCGCGTACCACTGGCTCATGCCCATACCGTTAAACTTATAGGTGCAGACATAGTCAAGGAAGCCGGCAGGCTTTCCTATGAAGGTGTCGTTGTCCATGAAAGGCGAATTGCCGAGCATGTAATCTCCGTAAGCTGTACCTGCGATTAACTTTGCCATGTCGGTCTGTGCCTTAAGCTGACGGAACGCGGAGCTGTCCCACATGTGGAGCAGCACGCCCCGCTCCTTATTGCGCTGGATTTTGGTATTGGCTTTTGGCCATAGCCGATAATAGTCAAAGTAGGGATTCGCTTTAGTAGCCATGTTGCCGAGCATGATTACTCTTAACTGACGAAGACGCCCTACTGTTTCCATGAATCCCTCCAGCTTCATAGGCTCTGAAGGGAGATATCTGGACACCTTTGTGTCTTCAATGATGAACTCGTCAAACAGAATCCATCTTACGTTTGGCCACGCGACGGATTTAACCTGATAAGCTTTGCTTAAGGACTGCACTCCTCCCATGATTTCCTTACCGCAAAAGAGGGTTTTTCCTTCACAGTGCAGGTCCACGTCAGGGAACACGTTTTTCTCCTTTATGTCATCGAACAGCTTGTCCTTGCACTCTTTGATTTCTTCGTGCGTTCTGCGAACATAGATGAACTGTTCTCCATAACGGATAAAGCGGTTTATCAGCATGACCAGCGTTCCGAATGTCTTGCCCGGTCCGCGCATTGAGCATACCATATTAACTTTATAGTTATAGCTCAGCGTAATCGCGGGGTTATAGAAAATCTTGCTGTTTGGGTCATATGGGAGGTCTGCGGACCTTAATACGTCACTCATTCAGTTCTCCGTGATCGCCGTAATTTACCTTTGTGCCTCTACCAAACCAGTAAACCAGAAACGTAGGCCATTCAGAGTCTCCTGATGTGGCCATCACGTTTACAAGTTGAGCAGTTAAAGTGGGTCCGTATGTAAAATCCATATATTCATTCGTCTGCGGCTTTGTTGGAGTCCACTCATAGCCGTTAGTTCCTCCATAAGTAAGGTAAACGTGCATAGAATTGTTTGTCAGAACAATCGGAGAAAGGATGCATGTTCTGTTAATTGGAGGAATTGGAATCAAAAGCGCGTAAGTGCCTCCGCTCTGAGGAGACATTACGACTTTAGCGCCCCAGTTAAATGTAAGGATAAACATTCCTGCAGCCCTGATATGCGATAGAGTGAATCCTGAGTCTGCAGTGCCGCTGTTTTTTGCACTTCTCGGTGGCTTGCCTATAAGAGTTTTCGCGTTTAACGCGTCCTCCCATCCTGCCGCGGAAGGAACCACAAGGTTTCCTGTCATGGTATCGCCCGTGACGTTTACATAGGTCTCATCCAGCGTGGCTAAGGTGCTGTTGATGGAAGTGATATCTCCCTCGTTTTTGCTTACGCGCCCAGTCAGGGCAGTAAGCCCTGACTGGAGCGCGTTAAGCGCGGTTTTGATAAGGGAGATGAGTCTGTTCAGACCAAGCTGGTCCAGAAACTTACTCATCAGCCCTCACCTCCGCTTTCCCATGCGGTCTGCACCTCTTCAACAGAGATGTTGGTGATAGCGTCCAGTTTCTCGTTGATGGTGGTAATCTGCTGGTTGATAGTCGTGATATCACCAGCGGCCTTATCAGCGGTTGTCTTAACACCCTGAATCGCTGTATTCAGTTCGGTGTCTTTCGCCTGAATGAGCTGAATCAACTTATTCAGGCCAGCGTTATCAAGATATTTAGCCATCAGGGATTCCCTCCTTTATCCCAAGAGTCCTGTACCTCGGGATCAGTAATTGGTGTCATGTCCAGCTGGTCCATGCGCTCTTTCAGTTCCGCAATCTCGCGGTCGTGCTCCGTATCCTTAGTCTCAAGGCCAGTGACACGGCCCGGCAGATCAGAAAGCTGAGCGATAAGCTCCTTAAGGGAGTTAAACGCTGTCTCGACATTCGCCAGAGCCGTAAGCACTTCAGCGAGAGCGCTGTCAAGCGCTGTAAGCTGTGTCTGGTATGTGGCCAGAACGTGCTTAATTTCGTCCACATCAGCTTGCAGAGCATGATAGAACTGATCAAGCGTCTCAATCTGAGAGCTGAAAGTCTCGTAGTGAGCGGCAACATCGTGCTTCACCTTATCGAGCGTTTCCTTCAGCGTCTGAAGCTGTTCGGTGTGCTCCTTGTCCTGCTCAGTTGACCTCTTAATCTCATCATCAATTTTCTTGATTGTCTCATTCAGACTGGATTCAACGGTATTAACCTTGGTGCCGATTTCCTCTTTAAAGGCATCAAGCTCACCCTGAATCCGCTCTTCTTCTCCTTCAGCCCGGCTTTTTTCAGTGTCTAATTCCTGCTGAATCTTGCCTTCTGCCCCTTCTGCCCGTTTTGTCTCATTCTTAACCGCGGCATCAAGCTCATTCTCACGGGTGGTAGCCCTCTGCACCTCAGCGTCCAGTTCGGTGTCTAACTGGGTAAACTTCTCCGTAAGTGCGTTAAGCTCGCTCTGCAGTTCGGTTACAGCCTGTTCGCGGTCGCGAATCTCGGCCTCCAGACCAGCCTGAAGGTTACCGTCGCCGTTCTGCCTGTCCTCAATCTCCTGATTCAGCTTTTCAAGCAGGTCCGCAATCTGACCGTCAGTAAGACCGGCCCGGAACTTAAGCTGATTCATGAGCTGTGTCAGATAGGCAAGGTTGGTCTGGATTTCATTCTTAAAAGAATCTTTCTTGCTGATATACAGCATCGCGACCCCTTCAGGAACTGTGTTGTTGTATGGCGGCACTAACTGTGCCCCCTGATTCAGCGCGGCAACTCCATTTCCGGAACAGATCTGTACTGCACAGGAACACCCATAACCCTTCAGCACCTCTACACAGTGCTCAGCCGTCATTCCCGGATATCCCTCGCCCCAGTTCCCTACAATAAGGAACATGGTCTCGTGCGTATAATAGTTCTGACCCAGAATCACTCTGGCGGCCTTCTCGCCGTAATCAGTAATCAGCGCGGTATCTCCGCCTGTCGTGGCCTTGCCGTCTTTGATTAACACGCCCAGGCACCCCATGCTGTCAACAATGGTGTCGCGCTTAAGGGCATCCGGATTCGCGTTAAGAAATGTGTCGCTGTAGACCTTCAGGTGCCCGCTTCTGGTAAATCCATACGTAAAAGCAGGTACAGACTTGTCAGAAGGCAGAGGAGCACCCATATAAGATACGTATCCGGTCCACCCTGTTTCAGACGCCGTGGCCGGTACCATAATTTGGGCAAGTTCGTAAAGGGAAGCATCGGTAATCTTCTCCTTAATCCCGGAATTAGTGGTATTGCTGTAGGCCAAGTGCATCTTAACCTGAACATGGCATCCGTAGTGATCCTTATCGCGGATTCTAACTACAGTGTAAGGGGAGCTGTCCTCAGCGTTATAGCCGTTCTCCACCCTTACAACGTCAGGCCCCCAGTAGGCGCCGTTCCTTAGTCCGTATTCGTGAAGGTCATGAAGCATGTGTTCCGTCTTAGCGTTAAGCTCTCCGCACTGCTTCATTGTTGCGGAAATTTCAGCGTACAGACGGTTCGCGCACTCCATAGGACTCTCACCCGGAATAGGGAGCGGAGGTTTAGGTGGGCAGAAGTTCATGGGCGGAGGGTTGCAATGACCTGTAGGACGGTCATTCCACCCGTGAAAGTTATGGCAGAGATCGCACTTATCCATAAATGCGCACCCTGTCCAACAACCCGGTTCAGGATGATGATCACATGGGCCCCGATATTGCCTTACCCATGCGTCAAACTGGTCCCAGTCCATAATAGCACCTCCTCAGTATATGCCCAGAAACAGGACCTCACAATCACGGAAAATATCCCTGTCAATGTTAAGGAACGTCTTGCGATAGCTTAACAGCATCTCGCTCTCCGTCTTGTACTTGTATCCTGAATACTGGTGCGTATTAGTCTCATTTGATTTTGAGCTTCTTGTGCTGTCCTTCAGATTAGTGCTGGTTCCGTGCCCCTCATTATATGTCTGCTCAGAGTCCGTCGTAATCTGCTGGCCCTCTACACGGCGGTCGCTGTCCTCCGTGCTGTGCTCGCTTGTCGCGTCGTTTAACGTCCCGACAGCATTCTCATGCTCCAGAGTGTCACGATGCGTCGTAATATCACGCTCAGTCGCCTCATCCTCAGTAACCTTCTCCGTGATATTATCCGTAGTGTCGACCGTCTCATCCCTTGTTCCCTTGACATCTTCAGCCGTAGTGTCCGCGACAGTCTCAGCCGTAACCTCGTCCTGATGCTTCACATCATCCGCGGTATGCTCTTCAGTCACATTCTCTGTGCTGTTCTTATTCCCGTTCGTTGTCTTCAGGGTTAAAGTCGTAGCATACTGACTCAGAGGCCTGCCGCGCTCGTCATAGTTGCCTATAACAAAATTTTCCTGCGGCGTATCACTGAAATCTGTCTCTTCCGTTTCATGCGTCGTCTCCTGATAATCTGTATCCCTCGTACGATGCTCAGTTAAGTTATCCGTAGAGTCCGTCGTTACAGTCCGGTCTGTCTTAATATCACGCTTAACATCACGGTCCGTAGTCGTGTCCTCATGCGTTGTCCTTTTAACCGTCTCATCCTGCGTCCTGTCCCTCTCAAGTTCCCTTACCGTATCGTCATCCGTGTGTTCGTCCAGAGTGAAATCTGTCGTCCTGCTGTCCGTCGTATCACGGTCCAACACGCCGTCAACATGCCCTATTACATTCTGCGTCGTCCTCTCGCTATAGTTAAGGTCATTTCTGGACCCCGACGTTCCGCGATTCTCGCTGTGCGTCATCGCGTTGTCCATCGCCTTATAAAACACCTCAGAATCGTCTGCCCGGTGTGTGCTTTCCACCATGTTAAACGTGCGGAACGGGCAGTCAATAAGGTGCTCAGATTTCTGAAGCTGAACATAATAGGGCATAATGAGATTCAAGCGGGCATTCAGGTGGCGCTTAAATTCATCGGCGGACAGGAAGTTAATCTCCCTGTCATAGAACTCCAAATTGAATTTCCTTTCAAATTCATCTCTGTAGCCAGCGATAATGGGATAATCAAAATCCCAAAGGTGATAACCTGAAGCCAGAAGAGAACCTAAAGACATCGTGTACTTAGCCATCGCTGTCGCCTCCCGAAGACGATTTTTGGGCCGCCATCGCGTTCTGACGGTCAAGCTCCTGCTGTTCCGCGATATAATCGTGCTTCAGGTCTACTGAAACGTTCAGACCAAAACGCTCGTTAATTTCATCGCAGGCAATCTGCAACCAGTCCAGAACAGTGTCACTGTTAAGCTGTATCAGCTGGTTATTCGATTCCACCTCAGAAGTGATTAACCTTTCTCTTTTCTCCGTGTTAGCATTGTTAATTCCAAACCATGTGAGACACTCGTCCAACAGCTCGTGCTTATGCCGCCAAAGTGCCATAAGACCCTGCCCATCCATGGGATTTGCATAAGCCCTCTGAAGCTCGCTCCCAATCCTGTCGGAACCAGTTATCACTAACTCGTTCTGCTCCACACTGTCAACGAGAATGTCCATGGTTAACTTATCCTCATGCTCACCGGTTATCAGCCACGGCCTCTTCATCGTTTTAGCATAAACGTCAATCGTCCGCTCAGCATCCGCGATTCTTGAGGCCCAGTTCTCAACCATAAACAGAGGAGGATAAATAAGTTGATTGGCGCGGATTAATACGCAGTCATCAGGGTAATTATATACCCGGTTGTACTGGTTGCTGATAGCCCGCCACCGCGTGTACTCGAAGTACACATTCAGCTCTCCATCACCTTCCGCCGGGAGAGCCAGATAACCCATCGTAGGGTCGTTAAAGAAGAGACACTTTCCGTCCCAGTACAAAGTCTCAAACAGAAACTTCTCATTAACCGTATCAGGAAGGCCAGTAAACTCAAAGGCATTTAAATACAGGTTAGTAAGATACACAAACCAGTTCTGAAACGCCCTGCTGTTCCTCCACCTTGCGTCCTTCTTCTTGTTATGCTTCTGCCATGGGTCTACAGGGAAAGTGTAGGCCCCGAATATGTTAAGCATCAGGGTTCTCTCCCCTCTTAACTCCGGGGTCCCCCGCCCCGATATTCCAAAACGTCGTTCCTCCGTTCAGCATACCCGTTAACTGGTTGATTCCATCCATAGGAACAGCCGCCCTAACCACAGCGTTACTCGTTTTCACGTAGGTGTAATACTGCCGCACCTTAAGATTTGGAACCTCATACTTGTTAACATTATACCCGAACGCGTCAAAATAGTCATCCACAGCTGTCAGGTCTTCCTTACTGGCAGAATTCAGATAAAAGCCAACACGATAGAGATTAAACGCAACCGCGTCCATCCCGCTCGCCTTACCTACCATCGTATCCGCCGCATGATACGCCTGATTAATGCTGTTAACCCGGTCAGCCATCATACTGCTTCCAAGCGTCACATTACTTAACGCTGAGCCAAGCCGGCCTCCAGCCGCCGCCCCTATACTCCCAGCCGCAGTTCCAGCTATCGCAGGCATGCTCATTAACCCTATCGCTATCATCGTCGTTGCTATCACCCCGCCAATAACCGTACCCATCCCATTCGCTGCCTCCCACTGCGCGTAAGAATCACTCCTTACCGGTATCTGTGGGTATTCAGGCAACGTCAGAAAACGCATATTCACACGGTCATCACCAGTGCTCTGCCTTACGCCATAGCGATATTTGCTGTTAACTCCGCCTGCACCTTCGACATAATGCTGAATTCTGCCATGCTCAGCGTACTCCTCGAACTTAATCATAAGTTCCTGTCCGCTTGGGGCTTTGGCGCTCATATACATATAAGGATAGGTAAAGCACTTTGCGTTATGAAAACGCGTACCATCCGTCCTTAAATAACTGCCTCTGTTGGGCATCTGCGTAGTCACCATATGCGCCGTAGGTGTGCTGCTTCCGCTCAGTTCACTAGGTACATACGTAACTGCAAATATCGAATCAGGATTGCTCGTATCATAAAACGGTACAGGCCACGCATCATTAAACTGTGCTATCACTCCACCTAACTCGCCCGCGCTCCCGCACACTCGCGTATAACACGCCGTAGGTGTCCCGCCTACCATCCTTACACTGTAATTTCCATTTCCGTTCTCATCACTCGCCGCATACACTACATAACTGTTCGGCACAAGCGCGTCCCATACACCGCTGAATGCCTCATTCCACTCATCATACATCTTGCTTAAAGGACGAGGCACAACAGGCTCAGGATTTAAGTAGCGAAAACTCGGAAATCCTCCATCCCAGTCATCCGCCTGCTTAACGTGAGTTCTCTCAACTAAACAGGCACCAATACCTCGCTTAAGCTCATCGTGAAACGTCATCCAATAATCAAGGCTGAACCATAGCCTCGTACTGTTAACATTAACGTATTCACGATGCCTCACAGCTCCGTAATACCACCGCGAAGAATCTATATCATTATTCCGGAACATAATATAGTCTATCGCCGTCGCATCCGTATACTTCATCGCTACATGACATGAACCCGGCGCCCAAGCGTTAATGCTCTGCGAGTCAGGACGCGTATAGCTGTACTGAGTGAAGGTTCCCTTCTGCTTTCCCATCGCCCATCCATCTAACGCGCCCTGACTGTCCGCATATACAGCATGACCCGGACCTATGCCTAACCCGCTCAGCAGGTAGCCTTCACAGTTCCATATGGCCATACATTAAGCCTCTCACTCGTGCTCCAGAAACACGCAGTTCACAAACGGTGAAGCCGCATACAGCTGATGCACATGATAGTAATAGCTCCTGTACAGATTCCGCGCATTCTCCGCCAGCTTTAACCGACGCAGCACATCGAAAATCCGGAGCCACTGCACATCCGCTATAATCGCGTCAACCTTCTCCATTCCTACGCCGAAATCGTCCACAGTTAAGATGGGAATCGTCAGCTCCACATACTCCTTGTTGAACGCTCCGGTTAAGGTCTCTACCCGCAGACGGTTATTCAGCCGCGCCCTCATGATGATAATGAAGCGGGACGCCTCAGTCTGCATCATGATTCCCATAGGGTTAAAATCCCTGTTCGGGAACCTCATAGCAGACAGAACGTCCTTAGACGCCAGCACAAAACTGTTGCCGCTCGCCTCGTCCACTACCTCAGGCACCATAACCTTCTGAGAAGCCTTCAGAGGAATCTCCGTATTCGTGTAATACGCACTCATCAGCTTCTTCGTGAAAAGGAACTCGTCCAGATTGTTCGAGCTGTACATCTGGTTAACAATAGAGTTTACCAGACTCTGCAGTCCACCCTCACTCCGGAAAGCACGGTTAATCTTCGTCTCCTCGATGGTTACCGGGTAGAACTGCTCGCGGTTAATCTTGTGATATGCCGCAAACACAGAGCTGGGCCACTTCTTAAACTGATCATCCTCAGCGATCTTAAAAGTCTGACCCTCGATCACATCGCTCATGATCTCCTGATACGTGTCCCCATAGCTCATCTGTCCGCTCTTGAACCGAGACAGAGGATTGGTGATGCTCATCTGCCACACCTTAGTCTTCCCAATCAGATTCACTAAGGCATCGTAGATTTCATTGCGCAAAGGTGCGTACTTCTCGTCGTTAATCAGCACCCCTACGCGCTCCCAAGTCGCCTGACTTTCTAAAGGTATACGGTCAGCCCAGTTAGGCGCTACCATAGGCCATACAGCTTGGAATATCTCCTTGTTACTCGCCACTTAAAGCACTCCCTTCTTGATAAGCTCATTAAACGCCGCCTCGGCGCTGGCCTCAGGGTTGACATCAGGCGCCTCTACCTGCGTCGGAGAGGGGCCACCAGTAACCCGGAGAAAGAGCTTATGGTTAGTATCGCGGAGAGAGTTAATCTCACTCGCTCTCTGGTCACTCAATGACTCGCTCGCTTCACGAGCGTTAAGGTCCTCATTGATCATGTCATTAAGCGAGAGAAGGTCCTCCGCCGTTAATGGGTCCTTCTTCGTAAGAATCGCAGTGTATGCGCCTATCCTTTCAGCCGCCTTAAAAGCCATACCTTGCACCTCCTGTCCCATGGTGCTATTATAGCAGAAGGGAGGTGCCATGTCAATATGAAAATTAGAAAAATTTTACTGGGATATCGGCCCTTAACATTAATGCAGATTTGGGCCTTAAT
>CANQQQ010000040.1 GCA_947626025.1 uncultured Clostridia bacterium | reverse complement strand
CTGATAATTATAATGCTAATTTTAGTAATTAAATTAGCAGGATTTTCTACGCCAATAAATACATTAGCAAATATAAAGAATTATATATCTAAAGTATTTTCTGGAGATCAAATAAATTTAATAGATAATAGTATTCCAAGTGACGCAACAGGAAGACTTGAAAATACAGAAACAGTAACATATATTTATACAGCGCAAGATTTTGTAGATTTTAGAGATGATGTAAATGAAGGAAATGACTATGCAGGAAGAACAGTATATTTAATGGATGATATAGATTTGAGTACAGTATGTGGGGAAGAATTAGGTTCATTTGATCCGATAGGAGCAGGAACAGAAGAAGAAGAAAATGCAGTATATTTTGCAGGAACATTTGATGGAAATTATCATATGATAGATAATTTATATATGAACACTGATAAATATCAATATTTAGCATTATTTACACAAACAAAACCAACAACTATAATTCAAAATTTAGTAATGAAAAATATTAATATTATTCTTAATCGTGTGTCAAATTTACAAGATGGTTGCGGTGCAATAGTAGGCAATAACAATGGAGTTATAACAAATTGCGGAATAGAAAGTGGAGAAATAGTGTTTAAAAAAAGTTCGACATCAAGTACTGTTGATAGATTGGGAGGAATTGCTGGGAATAATGGAGGTACGGTTTCTAATTCTTATAATAAGGCAACTGGTAGTGTTATCGTAGATAAACCAAGTTCTGGAAGCAGAGTGCAAGTTGGTGGAATAGTTGGAAATAATCCAATGACTGGTATTGTTGAGAATTGTTACAATATAGGTTCTATATCTGCAAGTGGAGATTCTGTAGAAATCGGAGGAATAGTTGGAACATTCTATAGCTATAATGGAAAATCCCCAAAAATAATTAATTGTTATAATTTAGGTAAAGTTAATATATTATCAGCGAAATATCCTTACATTGGAGGAATTATAGGGAGAAATGGCACTAGTTCTACTTGGCCAGCAGGAACATATATTAATAATTATTGTACAACAGAAACTACATATGCTACTCAAGGATATAGTAAAACAACGACAGGAGTAGTATCAAAAGAATTAATAAAAGGCTATGCAGAAAAATTAGGAATAGCCTATGAAAATGACGATTGGAATATAAATGATGGATATCCAATTTTATGGTGGGAAGCACCAACAGTAGAGTTAAATAAGAAACAAGCATATATAGAAGAAGGAGAAGAACTACAATTAAACGTCGTAGGGGCGAGCAGTGCTCGCCCGATAGAAGAACTACAAAATATTGCAATTACAGACTTTGATTGGACAAGTTCAAATGAAGATATAGCTACTGTTAATAGTGATGCAAAAATAACAGGCTTAAAAGAGGGATATACTACAATATATGGAAAATATACAAGTGATGAAGGAAAAGAATTGTATGCAATGTGCATAGTAAATGTAGCCCCAAAAGATGAGAAAGCAATGTCACAAATAGAAACAGGAGAAAACATAACGGCAATATTGAAAGCAGATGGAACAGTATGGACAATAGGAAATAACGAAAATGGAATATTAGGAATAGGCGAACAAGGAGGAGATATATTTACAGTAGGAGAAAGAATAGCAGAAGCGAAACAAGTAAAAATAAATGAAAACGATTATTTAACAGATGTAGTAAAAATAGCAGTAGGCTCAAAACATGTATTGGCATTAACAAAAAATGGAGAAGTATATGCATGGGGAGATAATACTTATGGACAGTTAGGTCTAACGATTGAAAATTCTGAAGAACAGAATTTAGTGGGAGTTGATAATACAGAATTCTCAAATTATGCGATAAAAGTTTCAGGCGAAGGAGGATCAAGTACATTATCAAGAATAGTAGATATAAGTGCAGGAGCGTATGGAAGTAGTGCGATAAATGAGATCGGCTGGGTATATGTATGGGGAAATGGAACAAATGGAGAAATGGGAAATGGAACTACAACGACAAATAAAGCACCAGTAAAGACGACGTTAAATACAGGGATATCAGTATCAACAGGAGCAGGACACAATGTAGCATTATCACATAGTGGAAAAGTATATACATGGGGAAGAAATAATTCAGGACAACTAGGAATAGGAAGTACAACAAATAACACAGTATTATCAAAAATAGCAGATAAGATAACAGAAATATCAGCATCAGGATGCGAAACAATAGTAAAAGATATAGATAAAAAAGTATATGGAGCAGGACTAAATACATCAGGACAATTAGGACAAGGAACGTTTGCAAACGCACAAAAATTAACACAAGTAGTTTTACCAGAAGAAGCAGTTTCTACAACAACAGAAGAAACACAAGAAATACCAGCAGAAAATCCAGTAAGATACATAAAGGCAGGAGCAGGAGGAACAACGATACAATTAAAAGATGGAAAAGTATATACAGTAGGAATAAATACAAGAGGAGAACTAGGAAATGGAGCAAATGAGAACAAAAACCAATTTGTACGAGGATTAACAAATGATAAAAAAGGAACACTACATGATCCAGAAATAGGGGAACTAGAAGGAACCATAATGATAGGAAGAAGTAGTGGAGAAAGTGCAAGTTTAAATATAGGGACAATAAATGAAACAGGAAGAGTATATACTTCAGGAGCGAACACAAATGGACAGATAGGAAACAATACAAAAGATGATACAAATTATTTCACGCCAATGGCATATATAAGAGTAGATTATCCAGAAAAGATAGAAATGAAACAAGGAGATACAAAAGAATTAACAGAAGAAGAGTTACAGTACTTAGAAATCTACTTTAATGTATATAAAGAAGATATAATGAAAAAGTCATTATTAGAAAAAGGAAAAATGCAAGATGCAGAAATAGCAACATATAATAATGGAACAAATCAAGCAAGAATAGAAGGAGTAAGAGTAGGAAATACAACATTAATAGTAAAAGATGAAGAAACAAAAACATTAATATATATACCAGTAAAAATATTAGCAAATAACACAGATGGAACAGAAGTACCAGATGTAAAAACAGGAAAGAATTTCACAATAGCATTAAAAGCAGATGGAACAGTATGGAGCTTTGGAACAAACACAAATGGGGAATTAGGAGTAGGAGAGCAAAGAGTTACTAATATACCAAAATGGGTAGAATTAAATGAAGAAAAAATCGAGCAAATTTCCGTTGGAAATAGCCATGTAATTGCTCTAACAGAAGAAGGAAAAGTATATACATGGGGATTAAATGATAAAGGACAATTAGGAAATGGAAACAATATAAAAAGTAATACACCAGTAGAGATAGCAATACCAAAAGCAACAGAACTAGTAAAAGTAATAAATGATACAGTCATAAAAATAATAGCAAATAAAAATACAAGCTATGCAATAACACAACAAGGAAAAGTGTATGCATGGGGAGAAGGATATACATCAACTCCAACACTTTTAGAGAAAACAATAAGAATAGAAACAGGAGAGGAACGAGAAGAAATAAAACTAGACTTAATAGATATATCAACAAATTATATGCTAGATGTAGAAGGAAATATATATAATAAAAATACAGACAAGAAAATAGAGATAGATGAAGATATTAAATATATAACAGAAGGAACAGATCATACATTGTTCTTAAGTGAAACAGGAAAAGGATATGGAATAGGAAAGAATACGTATGGACAATTAGGAGATGGTTCAAATACTGATAGCACAGAAAATGTAACTCAAGTACAAGGAGAAAATATCCTAAAACTAGAAGCAGGAGATTGTTATACAATAGCATCAACCAAAGAGGGAGACCTATTAGAATGGGGAATAAATAGAGCAGGACAATTAGGAAGTTCACAAGATGATGTAGAAGAAACAAACACACCAACAAAGAACACAAAAGTAGAAGCATTATTACAGAAAGTTCAAAAAGAAATAATGATAATAGATGCAGGAGGAGACCATGTAACAATAGGATTAACAGACGGAAATGTATATGCATGGGGATTAAATACAGACGGAGAACTAGGAAATGGAACAAATGATAATACATATGAACCAAAACTAGTAGGAAAGAACATAGTAGAAGCAAATATAAATAACTTAAAGATAAATGAAGAAGAGACATTTGATATAGATGGAAATACAACATACTTTAATTTATTAAAAGAAGTAGGAAATAAAGTAATATATGAAAGCAAAGATAGTGATGTAATAACAGTAAATAGAGAGACAGGAGAAGCGAAGGGAATAAAACAAGGAAAGACAATAATAGTAGCAAGAGAAGAAGGAACAGATAATATATCAGTAATACAAGTAAGAGTATTACCACAAGGAATAGAAATAGAACCAGAAGTAGCAACAAGTGGAAGTCATACAGTAACATTAAAAGTAGATGGAACAGTATGGAGTTATGGAAATAACACAAATGGGGAATTAGGAAATGGAACGACAGACTATTCAGATGAACCAGTACAAGCAGAATTCCCAGAAGAAGTAAAGATAGTACAAATAGGCGCAGGAGAAAAGTTCTCAATAGCGCTTGATAGTAATGGAAATGTATGGACATGGGGAGCAAATGATTATGGACAACTAGGATATACATCAGTAGGAAATGTAACGAAACCACAAAAGGTGGAAGGATTAAGTAATATAACAAAAATAACAGCAGGCTCATACACATGTTTAGCAATAGATGAATATAAGGACATATATGGCTGGGGATTAGACTCAAATGGAGAGTTAGGAATAGGAAGTTATACAAATATAGTAAGAACACCAACAAAAGCGAAATACATAACAGACATAATAGATATAGAAGCAGGAAAGAACCATACAATAGCATTAAAGAGTACAGGAGAAGTATACGTAACAGGACTAAACATGTATGGACAGATCGGGAACGGAAGTACAGAAGTAAAGAAAATATCACAATTTGCGAAAGTAGAGAGCATAAAAGGAATAGGAAGAATAGGAGCAACAGAATCAGGAAATATAACAGCGACAGTAGATGGAAGAGTATATACATGGGGCTTAAATATCTATGGAGAATTAGGATTAGGAGATAAAAATAATAGAAGTACTCCAGAAGAAGTACAAAACCTAAGTAATATAGTAGACATAGACGGAGGAAAGAACCATAGTATAGCATTAGACAGAAATGGAAAAGTATATTTAACAGGATCAAATAAATATGGACAATTAGGAGACGGAACAACAAATGAAAGTACAACATTTAAAATGGAAACAAGTTTAAATGATGTAATGACAGTATCAGCAGGAAATACATATACAGCAGTAGCAAAGGAAGATGGAACAGTATGGGGATTTGGAGATTATAACCATGGAGATATAACATTAAAGAGTAAGACAAATAGTCTAGTACCAATGCAAGTAGGAAATGATGCATTTGGATTAGGAGTAATAAAAGTAACAGTAAAGAAAGGAGAAACAGTAAGCCTAGCACAAAACTTAGCATATAGTTTTAACTTAATATACTTAGATCAAAATAATAGAGAAAGTATAAGTTATGAAAGCTTAAGAAATGATATAGCAACAGTAGATGGAGAAGGAATAATAGAAGGAAAAGAAGTAGGATTTACATGGGTAAAAGCGAGAGAAGAAAATGGAAAAGAACATGTAGTATATGTATATGTAATAGATGAGAATTCAAGTTATGCACCAGAAGTAGGAGGAGGAGAAGACTTTGCAGGAGTATTAAAAGGAGATGGAGCAGTATGGACATTTGGACATAACAATAATGGAGAATTAGGAATAGCATCAAACACAACAAAAGACATACCAGAGAGAACAAATACAAATGCAACATATAAAGAAATAAAGGTAGGAAATAATTTTACAGTAGAACTAAGAGAAGATGGAACAGTATGGAGTTATGGAAGAAATAATAGAGGACAGCTAGGAAGAGGAAACACAGAAAACATGTTAAGCCCAATGCAAATATCAGGAATAGAAGATATAGAACAAATAGCAGTAGGAAAAGAACATGCAGTAGCAATGGATAGTTATGGAATACTATATGGCTGGGGAAGAAATATAGAAGGACAATTAGGAACGAATAAAGCAATGATAACGACACCAGAGATAATCCCATATTCAGGAGGAACAATAAGTAGTATATGGGCAGGAGAAAATGAAACAGTAATAATAAATACAAGAGGAAAAGTATATGGATATGGAAATATACTACAAGGAGAAGTAAATGGAATAGAAAACGCAGTAAAAGTAGCAATAGGAAAAGACTATATGTTAATACTAACAACAAATGGTGATGTATATAAATACAAAGGAAATAATTTAACTCAATTAAATGGATTAAGTGAAATAGTAGACATAGACGTAAAAGGAGAAAACAATATAGCGCAAACAAAAGATGAAAGAGTATATACATGGGAAGGAAATAACGAGCCAGTACAAGACGAAAAAGAGAAAATATTTACAATAGGAGCAGGAGTAAACAATAGTTATATAATAAAAACAGACGGAACAGTATATGCAAAAGGATCAAATAGATACGGACAATTAGGAAATAGTACAAGAATAGATAGTGAAAACTTTGCACTAATAGGAGACAGAAAATTCACAATAGAGCCAGAAACAAATGTAATGCATGAAAATGATATAGAATACTTAACCCAAGAAATAAAAATGAATGAATTTAATGTATTTAATAAAAGTGTAAGAATAGCAGAAGACTATGAATGGACAAGTTCAGATAATGGAATAGTAGAAGTAACTCCAGGGGTATTAAAAGCAATAAGAGAAGGAACAGCAGAGATAAAAGTAAAAGATAAAATAACAGGGGCAGAAGTAAACTTAATAAGGGTAGTATTACCAACAGACAAAGATAGAATAGAAAGAATAAAAGTAGATAATAAAGAAGCAATAATAACAGGACAAGCAGAATACTATGTAGAGATAGAAGAAAAAGGAAACACAGGAATATTAGAAATAACAACAAAATACAACACAGATAAAATAAGTATAGACAATGGAATTACATGGGGAGAAAATGGAGTATTAAGGACGACAGTAAGTTTACCATTAGATGAAACAACAATAAACATATTAGTACAAACAGAAAATGGAACACCAGTAGAATACACTTTAAAAGTAAAGAAAATATCAAAAGATGCAATAATAAAAGAGATAAAAGTAGATGGAGAAACAGCGACTCCAATAACAAGTACAAGATATGAAATAGTAGTACCAGAAGAAACAAACATATCAGAAATAATAGCAACAGCACATAATGAAAAAGCAGAAGTAAGTGTAAATGGAGAAGGATATGTAAAAACAGAAGCAACAGCACAAGTAAGCTATGGAACAGAAGTAAAATTAGAGATACCAATAGTAGTAAGAGCAGAAAATGGAAAAGAAATAGAATACATATTAGTAATATATAAGAAATCATCAATACTAAACTTAGAAAAAGTAACAGTAGAAGGAAAGGATGCAATAAAGACATCAGAGACAGTATATAGTGTAGTAATACCAAGAAACTTAACAAACGTACAAGTACAAGCAGAGACAATATCAGAACTAATAGGGGTATCAATAGACAATAATGAAGAACAAGCAAGAGTAAGTATAAGAAGTGTAGAAATAAAAGGAGAAGTAACAGAAGTACAAATAAGATTAACAGCGGAGATAGAAGGAGAAGAAGTATATAAAGACTACACATTAAATATTTATAAAAAAGCAGAAAGTGGAAAGATAGAATTAGTAATAGTAAATGGACAAGTAGTAGAAAGAAAACTAGATGGAACATATGAAACATACTTACCAGCAGAAACGCAAAATGCAGGAGTAACAGTAATAGCTGAAAATGTAGAAGACTATGTAAAAATAGAAGAAAATCCAGAGGCACAAACAATATCAACAGTAACAGAAAGTACAGAACAAGAAAGAAACAAATATGCAATAAAGATAATAGATAAAACAGAAGCAGTAGAACAAGAATATAAGTATTCATTATATATAAACAAGCCATCAGTAGATGCAAGATTAAAAGAGATAACAGTAACAAATGGAGAAAACACAGTAACAGCAACACAATCAACAGAAGAAGACAATGTATATGAAGTAAGAGTAAAAGATGATAGTGAGTATACAGTAACAGCAATAACAGAAAATGTAAAAGCAAAAGTAGGAATAGGAGAAGACGAGAAAGTAGAAAACATAGCAACACAAGTAGTACAAAAGACAGACAAATACATGGAAGTAAAAATAACAGTAGAAGCAGAAAGTGGAGATATAGAAGAATACAAACTAAAGATATATGTAATGTCAGGAAATAAAGAATTAGAGTATATAGAAGTAGGAGGAATAAGAGCAAGTAGGCAAGAAGATGGAACATACTTAGTAAACTTATTAACAGCAGAGACAGAAGTAGAAGTAAAAGCGCAAGCAATAGATGAATTAGCAAGTATTAAAATAGACGATAATACTTTTAATAAGCATACAACAATAGAGAGAGTAACAATAGATTCAAGAGAGACAGAGAGTAAAATATATATACAAGCAGAAGATGGAGAAATAGCAATATATACATTAAAAATAGTAGAAATACCAGATGAAGTACAACTAGAAGAAATAACAGTAAATGGAGAAGTAGCAACATATAACCAAGAAGAAAACAAATATGAAATAAGAGTAGGAGGAGACCAATTCAATATAGAAGCAACAGCAAAAGATAACTTAGCAAAAGTAAGTATAAACGGCGGACAAGAAGATGTAGGAAGTAGTCAAGTAACTATAAGCAAACAAGGACAAAAAACAACAGTAAGAATAAAAGTAACAGCACAAGATGGAATAGATAGCCAAGAATACATACTAGAAATAGAAGAGAAATCAAGTGATGCAACATTAGAGAGTGTAGTAGTAAATGGAGTACAAGCAACAGTAACAGAAGAAGGAGATTATGAAGCAAGTATAAAAGCGAACGATGAACAAGCAACAATAGAAATAAAAGCAAAAGATAGATGTGCAAAAGTAACACTAGATGGAGAAACAAATAATACAGATAATATAAGAGTAGAAAAAACAATAGAAGGAAGAACAGAAACATACACGATAAAAGTAGAAACAGAAGACGGAACAACAGAAGAATACACATTAACAATAACAAGATTAGCAGACAATACAGAAATAGAAAAATTAACTGTAATAACTCCAACAGAAGCAGAGGATAAGACTGATATTGTAGAACCAGAAGAAGATGGAAACTATTATCTAAAAATAGATAGAGTAGACCAAGCAGAGGTAGAAGTAATATTAGCAGATAGTAATGCAAAGGTACAAATAAAAGATTCAGACTATGTACAAAGCCAAAATAGAGTAACAGTAGAAACAATAGGAGAAAGAACGAGAGTAGTAATAAGTGTAGAAGCAGAAGATGGAACAACAAAAGTATATACATTAATATTAGAGAAGAAATCAAACGATACAAGTATAAAGACAATAGAATCAGAAGATATACAAAGAGTAAATGGATATACAATATATGTAGACGAAGAAATAGATAATATAAATGTAAGATTAGTAACAAACAATCAAAACGCATATATAAAACTAGCAGAAGAAGGAGAAGATGCTTATACACAAAGAGAGATAACAAAAGGAATAGACGTAAGTAAAGGAACAATAGAAGTAGATGTAAAAGCAGAAGATGGAACGATAGGAAGAAATGTAATACATATAATAAAAGTAGGAAATACGAACTTAACAAGTGTAAAAGTATCAGAAGAAGAGACAACCAAATCAATAAATAAATATACAGCAAGAATAAATATAGTAGATACAACAAAAGTAGAGATAATAGCAGAAAATACAGGAGCAGAGATAAAATTAATAAAAATAGAAGATGGAGAAGAAACAGTAATAGCACAAGGAACAGGAACATTATTAGAAGAAAACTTAGCAATAAATAGAGAGGCACAAAACTATATAATAAGAGTAACATCAGTAGAAGGAGCAACAACAAAAGATTATGATTTGGTAATAGAATTAAAATCAACAAATATAGGAATAAAATATGTAAAAGTTGATGAAAAAGAGGCAACAAAAGAGACAGAAGGAAATGAAAGCTACAAAGTAGAAGTATCACAGAAAGAGAAATACCCATTAGAGATAAAACTAGAAGATGAAAATGCAGAAGTAAAAATAGATTATGATTATAATCAAGGAGAAGAATTAGTAAGGCACGAAGGAGAATATCAAAAAGGAACATTAATAGACGAAGTATATGTAGAAGAAGGAGAAACGCAAGAAGTAACAATAACAGTAAGATCAGAAAATGGGGAGACACAAGAATATAAGTTATATGTAAAAAGACAAAGTGATAATACAAAAATAGAAGAAATAACAGTAGCAGGAGAAACAGTAACAGAATATGAAGAAGAAACGAGTACATATAGAATAACAATAGATAACACATTACCAACAGCAGAAATAATGGTAAAAACATTATCAGAGAGAGCAAAAGTAACAATAGAAGGAGAAACATATACTCAAACAATAACAAAAGAGGTAGCATTAGAAGGAGCAGGAAATATAACAATAGTAAAAGTAGAAGTAGAGGCAGAAGATGGAACGACAAAAGAATATACAATAGAAATAAAACAATTAAGTGCAGATACAACATTAGGAGATATAACAGTAAATGGAGAAGAAGTAACAGAACTAGATGAGCATAATTATGAAGCAAAGATAAAAGACACAGAAGAGTTAGCAACAGTAATAGCAACAACAGGAAATAGTGGAAGCAGTATATCAATAGATGGAGAAAATGAAAATCCACAAAGTACGACAAAAGAATACGATACAGCAGGACAAAGAACAATAGAAGTAACAATATTAGTAAAGGCAGAAGATGGAGTAACAACAGAAGAGTATAAACTAACAATAATAATACTAGATACAGAAACAGACATAGAAGAAATAACAGTAGAAGGAGAGCAAGTAACAGAATATGAAGAAGAAACAAGTAGATATAGAATAACAATAGATAACACATTATCAACAGCAGAAATAATGGTAAAAACAGTATCAGAGAGAGCGAAAGTAACAATAGAAGGAGAAACAGAGACTCAAACAATAACAAAAGAAGTAGCATTAGAAGGAGCAGGAAAGACAACAATAGTAAAAGTAGAAGTAGAGGCAGAAGATGGAACAACAAAAGAATATACAATAGAAATAAAACAATTAAGTGCAGATACAACATTAGGAAATATAACAGTAAATGGAAAAACTGCAACAACAGAAGACGGAAAAAATTACGAAGCAAAGATAAAAGACATAGAAGATATAGCAACAGTAGTAGTAACAACAGGACATAGTGAAAGTAGTATATCAATAGATGGAGAAAATGAAAATTCACAAAGTACAACAAAAGAATACTATGCAGCAGGACAAAGGAAAATAGAAGTAACAATAGTAGTAAAAGCAGAAGATGGAAAAACAACAGAAGAATATAAATTAACAATAATAATACTAGATACAAATACAGGAACTTCATGTGTAAAAGTAAATGAAGAGGAAGTAACAGTAGAACCAGACAAAGTAACATATAAGAAACTAATAGATAGTTATAGTGAAACAGCAAATATAGAAATTGAAGTACAAAGTGAGCATTCTAGTATAGAAATAATAAATGAAGCAGACATAGGAATTGTAGGAGATATAGACGACTCACAAGATAGAATAATAAAATTTACAGTAAACACACCACAAGATGTAACAACAATAAAATATAGAATAACAGCAGAAGGAGGAGAAACAAAGGAATATACAATAATCCTAACAAAAGAATCAGCAGATAATAGCTTAAAGAAAGTAACAGTAAGTGGACAAGAAGCAATAAAGACAAGTGAAAACACTTACGAAATAACAGTAACTGATCAAATAGGAATAACAGATGAAATTCTTGGATTTATAACAGGAATAGCAGAGATAAGAGCAGAGGCAGAAGCAAGCACAAGTAAAGTAAAAATAGAAGAAGACGACGAAAAAGATAGAGTAAGTACAAAAATAATTCAGTTAACAACAGATAAGACAATGGAAATAACAATAACAGTTACAGCACAAAATGGTGAGCAGAAAGAATATAAACTAATAATAACAATAATAGAAACAAATAATAGAATAGCACATGTAAAAGTAAATGATAATAATGTAGACCCAGAAGATGATGGAGTAACATACATACAACTTGTAGCTAACGAAAGTCAAGAAGCAGATATAGAAATAAGAATGGATGGAAATCGTGCAAGCATAGAAATAACAAATAGAGATAACCTAACAATAACAGATGAAAACCTAAACGAAGGAACACTAAAATTCAAAGTAAGCACACCAGAAGATGTAACAACAATAAAATTCAAGATAACATCAGAGCAAGGAGTAGAAAAACATTACACAATAAAATTAAACAAAGAATCATCAGATAATACATTAAAGAGCATAGTAGTAAATGGAGAGAGAGCAACACAAGTAGAGGCAAATAATTATGAAGTAATAATAGATGAAGCAGAAACAGCAGAAATAATAGCAACAGCAAGAGCAAGTACAAGCAGTGTTTCAATAGGAATGGAAGAAGCAAGACCACAAAGTAGTACAAGGACATATGAAGTAAATGGACAAAAAGTAATGCAAGTAAATATAATTGTAATAGCACAAACAGGAGCACAACAAGAATACACATTAACAATAAAGATACTAAACTCAAATAATAATGTATCAATGGTAAAAGTAAATGAAGAAAATGTAAATGCAGAAGAAGACAAAATAACATACAAAAAATATATACCAGCAGAAAGTGAAAATGCCAAAGTAGAAATAAGAGCAGAAAGCGAGAAATCAACAATAGAAGTAATAAACACAACAGAAGTAAACATATTAACAGGATACCAAGGAAATGGAACATTAACATTTACAGTAGATACACCAGAGAAAGTAACAGAAATAAGATTTAAAGTAATATCAGAAAAAGGGGAGGCAAAAGAATATACGATAATCCTAACAAAACTATCAGCAGACAACAGTTTAAAAGAAGTATGGGTAGATGAACAGGAAGCACAATTAGGAAATGATGGATATTATCATGCAACAATAAACGAGCCAAATCAAGTATTAGTAAAAGCAATAGCAACAGACGAATTTGCAACAGTAAGAATAGGATATGAACAAGAAAACTTACAAGAAGCACAAGCAACAGTAGAAGCAGACGTATCACCAAAGAAAGTAACAATAACAGTAATAAGTCAATCAGGAAAAACAGCAAGGTACTACTTATACATAAGAATAATAGAAAACAATACAGAACTAGATAGAGTATTAGTAGATGATAATGAAGTAACAAATTATAATTACGATGCAAGAACATATACAGCAGTAGTAGACAATACGAAAAACGATTATGAAGTATACTTAATGGCAGTAAATGATAAGACAAAGATATCAATATATAATGGAGAATTCTTAGTAAATGGAGAAATAACAGACCAAGAGCAAATGGAAGCTGCATTAATAGAAGAAGGACTTGAGGACGGAAACTTAACAATACAAATAACATTACAAACAGAAGAAGAAATGCATGTTTATACGATAAAAGTATACTTAGATGAAGAAAACTATAGTTACTACACATTAGGAATAGTAAGAAAATCAAGTGATACAAGTTTAAAATTAGTAAAAGTAGATGATATACCAAGAGATCCGAAACCAGAAGATGTACACATATATGAGGTACCAATACTAAGAAAAACAGACAGAGTAAAAATAACAGTAGAGACATCACATGAATTTGCGATGGTACAAATATCAGATAATGAGCCAGAAAGAAGAACAAGTACAATAGAAATAGAACTAAGTTTATTAGCTGAAAGAACGACAGTACCAGTAGTAGTAACAGCAGTAGATGGAACAACAGATACATTTAATATAAACTTAATAAGATTATCAGATGATGCAAGTATAGGAAGAATAGTAGTAAATGGTACAGAAGTAGAGAACGAAGAAAATGTGTATACATATTATATGCCAGAAGATGAATTCAATGCAGAAGTACAAATCTTTGCAGGAGATGACAAAGCAAGAATAGAAGTAGATGAAAATAATGGAGAAGGATATTTAACATTTAATGAACCATTTGGAGAAGATACAATCAAAGTAGAAAAAGAAATAAGAGTAACATCAGAAGATGGAACAACCGAAGAAATCTACACATTAATATTGTATAAGAAGACACAAATAATGGGAGCAATAATAACAGAGAACTATGAGCAGAAATATATGGCAAAAGTAAAATTATACAAGAGAAAGAAGAAAGAGGATGACCCATTAGGAGGAGACGAAGTACAAGACTTAGAAGAACAAGTAGGACAAGAAAAATTACCACAAGATGGAGAAACACAAGAAGTAGAGGAAGAATTAGTACTAGATAGAGAAATAGAAACAGAAGAAGATGGAAGCTATGTATTAGACATAACGGAAGTAGGTTCATATGATGTAGTAATAGAGAAACCAGGATATTTAAGTTATACAGTAGCAAAGATAGAGATAACACCAGGATTAGTAGTAGAAATACAAGAACACAAATTAATAGCAGGAGAAGAAATAGAAGATGGAGAAATCGAAATAGGAGACTTAGTAGAACTAAATGCAAACTTAGGAATAGAAATCACAGAAGACAACAAAGAAGAAAAAGGAAGGTATGACTTAAATGAAGACGGAAGAATAGACATGACAGATAGAACTATATTAAAGAAAAACTATGGAAAAAAGGCAGAATATGAAGAATGGGTAGATCCAAATTCTATAGATTCTATAGAAGACGAAGAGGATGATGAACAGCCTTAGAATAATCTAAAATAAAAAAATATATAACCCCCTCAAAAACACATTGTGTTTTGAGGGGGTTAAAATGTATATAAAAAAATTATTTAAAGTATTTACCTAATAGAACATTGACATA